>JAUNIV010000462.1 GCA_030523385.1 Bacteroidales bacterium
GATACATCTTACAGCTGTAACATGTATCATGTTCCAAATGACAGATCTGCATCAGTCGCAAAGCCCCTCCATTATCTTCAACATTCTATAAAAATTCTCTATAGTTCTCTCGGTTCACCACGTGAAATTCCGCCTGCGGATAGGCTTCCTGAAATACCTTGGGTACATTCGGCATTTTGTTTCCCCATTTAAATTCCAAAGCCGTCAGATGGTCTGCCTGCTCCTCAATCAGGTCGATTTCCTGTTTATCGTAAGTACGCCAGAAATAAAACTCTTTGTGCAGCCCCTCGTTGAAATTTGCCTTTCGCCTTTCTCCTATGATATAGTTCTCCCACAACGCTCCGGCATCCTGTCGGATAGCCAGCGGTGAGAAGGCTCCTATAATGGCATTGCGGATTCCATTGTCATAAAAATACCACTTTCCTGCCTTCGTTACTTCTTTGCGCAAGTTGCGTGAGTAAGCTCCCAAACGATAGACCACAAACACCTTTTCCAACAGGTCGAGGTATTTCTCGACAGTCGTCTTGCTCATGCCGAGTTGCTTTCCCAGTTCATCGTAAGAAACCTCGCTTCCCAACTGGAAAGCTATCAAGCGCAGCAAGTCACGCATCTTTCTTGAGTTCTTCAAGCCGTCTATGGCCAAAATATCTTTCAGCAGATATGCCCCGACAATGTCGCGCAGATAATCGGTCTTACGTTCGAAGTTGTCCATCATGACCACTTCCGGATAAGAACCATAAATGAGGCGTGCTTCGAGGTTCTGCCGAGTTTCGAGTGCCGTCTCTGTCTGTGCTATCTCACGTTGCGAGAAGGGAGTAAGTAGGAATTGCGTACTACGCCCCACCAGTGGCTCGCCTGCCTTATTCAGCAAATCGAACGATGACGAACCGCTTGCCAATACGCTTACGCCCGGTATCTCATCGACAATCAGTTTCAAGACACTGCCGATTTGCGGAATGTTCTGTGCCTCGTCAATAGCCAGAAGGTCGATGCCTTCCAACAGATGCCGATAGTTGGCAATGCTACGGTTCTCCAGCAAGGCCATCGTGTCGTAATCTTCACCGTTGAGCATCATTGTCTTTCCTTGATATTCCTCCACGATTTTCCGCATCATAACGGTTTTGCCTACACGTCTTGCCCCGAAAATCAGTACGGCTTTGCCCGGTGTGATTCTCTCGCTAATCTTGTCTTGAAGTATTCTTTTTACAGTTTCCATGTCATTCATTCTTTATCTGCAAATATAAAGAATGTTTTTACAACTGACGATTTTTACATTAAAAAAGTATTTTTGAATGGCGATTTTTAATAGAGGCATTTCATTGAGGAGTATAATTCTTCTTTTCTTGCAAAAAAAAATAGCAGAGAAAGAAAAGCAATAACTCATCTTTCTCTGCTTATTAATTTACTCTACTTTAGAGTAGAAGCCGCTTCCCATGAAGAGAAGCTGGCTTTTACTTTTCAAGAATTATTCTTCCGGCTCAGTAGTCTGAATAGTAACAGTGAACGGAACCTTCATTGTCATACCCCAAACGTCCTTAACAATCAAGTTCATCGGGATTTCAACTTTTTCAGGAGCCTCTGTAATCTCAGTTACCTTCTTCGGAGTTACAGTCAAGCCACTCAGGCGTACATACTTCAGAGCTTCGTCTTCGTTAACAAATTCTACAGTCGGTTCACCAGCCAAAGCTGC
>JAUNIV010000463.1 GCA_030523385.1 Bacteroidales bacterium
TCCGGAGTTCCTCTTGATTCTATAATCAAGGGGAACTTTTTTTATGTCCCTTTATCTGAGAATAATACCAGGAAAATCCGCTGACCCCTTTATTCTACCCAAACCTTTTCAATGTTGCAAATAATTTGTAATTTTGCGACAAAACAGATTGTAATGACTAGTATAGAGGACAATATTTGGGCGGCAATTCAAGCCAAAGGAAGGGGAAGTATTTTCTTTCCTTCCGATTTTACTTCATACGGTGAAGTAAAGGCGGTCGGCAAAAGTCTTGAACGGCTGACTGCAAAAGGCGAAATCGTCCGTTTGGCAAGAGGCATATACACATATCCCGAGATTGATACGGTCTTGGGACTTGGTGTATTGATGCCATCAATAGAGCAGATTGCCGAGACTATAGCTCGCAGGGATAAAACGCGAATAGTGCCGACTGGTATTTATGCTATGAACAAATTGGGAATATCTACCCAAGTTCCAATGAACGTAGTTTATTTGACTGACGGTGCACCACGTAAGGTAAGCCTTGGAAATGGTCGCTCAATACAGTTTAAATACACGACTCCCAAAAACCTTTCATTCACAAATCCGCTTGCTATGCTTGTTACATTTGCTCTGAAAGAAGTAGGGAAGGATAATGTAACTGATGATATTGCCAAGCAAATCAAGAATGTGCTTCAGAAAGAACAAAAGGAAAAGGTGCTGGCAGACGAAGCACTCATGCCAGCATGGATAAGAACCTTCACAAGACAAGCGTATGAATAATTACTTTCAACTATCCAAGGAACAACAGCAAATGGTACTTATCCAGACAGCTAACAAGACAGGCTTGCCAGTACAAGCTGTAGAAAAAGACTTATGGGTAACAGTGGTCCTACAAATGGTGTTCACATTACCTATAGCCAATCATCTTGTATTTAAGGGTGGTACATCTCTTAGTAAAGTGTGGAAAGTGATATGCCGTTTCTCGGAGGATATAGACTTAGCCATAGATCCTTCCATTTGGGGTTTTGAGGGAGACTTGACAAAAAAGCAGATTAAGCGTCTGCGCAAGGCTTCATCCGTCTTTGTGCGTGATGAACTTTGTCAATCATTAAAAGAAGCAGTTACTGAAACCGGTATGGATAAATAGCTACAAGTGGAAGCCGATCCTGACGGTGAGGGTGATGGAACATACCCGGAACCAAGAGTGATACATATTCGTTATAAATCCCTTTTCGATGAGGATTTACCTTATTTACATTCAGAAGTAAAACTGGAGGTTGGTGCTCGTTCTTTACTTGAACCTACAGCAGAAGCGGCTATAACAAGTGTTTTAGAAGATGTATTACCTATTACTACAACAATTAAACAAGTTTTGATACCTACAGCCTTAGCAGAGAAGACATTCCTTGAAAAGGCGTTCTTGTTGCATGAGTTGTTTTCGTCTCAATCTTCAAGAGAGGCAAATCGTAAATCTCGTCATCTGTATGACTTGGCACAAATGATGAACACCGACATTGCAGCACGGGCTATTGCCAACAACGAACTTTGGAACACAATACACCGTCATCGTGAATTATTCACCAGCATGAGTGGAGTAGATTATACTCCAGACATTCGCAGACGCATAAGGTTGTTACCTCCCGATGAAATCATTGATGATTGGCGTAATGACTACAAGGATATGCAATCGTCTATGAT
>JAUNIV010000055.1 GCA_030523385.1 Bacteroidales bacterium
GTACGAAGTCTGAAACATTGATTTCCTTACTCCACACTCCATCTTTAAAAATAGGGGTTATTTCCATACTGTTATTCCATTAATAGGTTTGGAGGGCAAAGGTATGGCTTTTTTTACAAATTCTATATAGCTATTAATAGGTATTTTGATTGCGCTTGTTCCTCCTTTTCCAGGCAAACCAGCGGAACAGGTCGTCCCATGTGTTGAAATCCTTCTTATACATGATGCCTATGCCCTGTGTGGTCAGCGTGGATTTGATGAAATAACGGTCGTTGGTCTGGTTATAGCCGCGCAGGCGGAAGTCGCCGTTGGGGGTCAGCAGCCAGATGGCCTCGAAGTCGCCCACGAAGTTAGTGTTGGCCATTACGTTCTCCTTGTAGCCGAAGTTGCCGTTTATGATCAGCCGGTTGTTCAGCAGCCTGCCCGACAGGATGGCTTCGGCTTCCACGTCCGTCCATCCCTTCTCGCCCGTGCTCAGGTTGGCGCCGATGTTCCAGTTCTTGTTGTCCATCCATTGCGAGAGCATGTTGTTGAGCTGTCCCGAAAGCGTGCTGAATGCCAATGAGCTGGTGGCGTTGGACGACTGGTCGTTGGCATAGTCGTAGGTATAGAACTTGCCGATGCCCAACAGGTAGATGATTTGCGTATTCATCTGCTCCTCCGTGCTGGTGACGCTGCGCACCAGTTCGCGGTCTTCCTCGCGCACGGTGGGAAGCTCCAGGTCGAACTTGATGTCGGGGTTAGACAGGTTGCCGGACAGGTTCATCAGGCAGTTCACCTTCACTGTGCCCTGGCTGCGCGATTGGTCCACCACCAAGTCACTCAGCGAGGCAGAGTTTACCGTATAGACTGCCTGCAAGTCCAGATTGGCTTCGTAGGGGTCGCCCGTGAAGGTCACGGTGCCGCCGGAGTTCAGGGCAAAGTCCTTGCGTATCACCTCCTGCATGCTCAGCTTGTAGAGTCCCTCGTCGATGACATAGCTGCCGAACATGCGGAAGTCGCCCTTGTTGAAGTAGTTCACCTGCAAGGTGCCGCGCCCTGTGGCCGTGATGTTGTCTCCTGCCACCGGGTCCATGATGATTCTCATGGATGCGTCCGGCGTGGCATCTATCAGCATGTTGATGCGCAAGTCCATCGGCGGACCCTCTTCCTCCTCTTCCTCTTGTGCGTTGGAGTGGTGGTAGAGGTGCGTCTCCACATTGTCCTGTATTCGTTTGGGGGTCTTATCGACAAACGTGATGAACTGGTTGCTGGCTGCTTCGGTGGTCACTCCGGTGATGTAGGTGAAGGTGGTGTTTCGTCCGGTGGTGAGCGATGCATCTACGGTCATGGCGTTGTTTCCTCCGTTCAGCACCACGTTGCCCGTGCCATACACCCGTCCGTAGAAAGACATGTCGCCTGCCTCGCGGGTGTCATACATCAGCAGGTTGTTCCCCTGTATGTTGAAGTGATACATCAGGTTCTTCAGTTTCGTGTGGTGCAGGTAGCCGTTCACCGTCCCTTCGTGTCCCTCGCGGTCGTATATCTTCACGTTGCGGAAGTCTATGCTGCCCGATGCAATGTGTATGGAGTCTTCGCGGATTTGGAAGTAAGTGTTCAGCGCGTCAATCTTTGCCTCCATGCTTCCCTTCACTTCGCCCTCCAAATCCAAATGCTTGAAGTCGCCATACAGGCGCACGTGGCCGTCCATGCGGCCGTCCAGCTCACTGAATATACCTTCTATAAAAGGTTGCAGGAAGCCGATGTTGGTCTTTCGTGCCTGCATGTACAGGTCCAGCCCTTTCAGTTTGGGCGATACGTAGCCCGTGGCGTGGGTGGCCGATACGCCTCCCGCTTCCTCTATCTGTGCGTCAAGCCTTACGCCTCCCAGTTCCTTGTCCCACGTCCCTGTGATGTCCGCATCGCCCAGCAGGGCATGGTTCAGGCGGAAGTCGTGCACCCGCAACCGGGTTTGCATCACGGGGTCTTTCATCACGCTCTTCAGGTTCACGCGCCCCGTTATCAGTCCGCCGAAAGCCACGTCGTCAAACCGCACGATGTCCAACACATAGTCCAGTCGGATATTCTTCAGGTCCACTAAGCAAGAGTCCGTCTCCTTTGCGGTGAAGCGTCCGTCAATCTTGAGGTGCTGGTTCTCGTGCTCAAACAGGAAATTATCTACGAACACCCTTCCCGAATCCACCGCTATGTGCGACGGATGTATGTGCCATACGGTGTCGTTCAGCACCACTTCGGTGGGTTGTATCTCGATGTTTGCCTGGAGCAAGGGGCGGTTGCCTTCCGTCTTGAAGAAGTGGGTGCGGGCGGCAAACTTTCCTCCATACGTCACGTCCGTATTGTTGCCCCAGTTGATGGTGGTAGATAGCATATCGTCTTTGGCATCTCCCTCTACCGACAGGTTTAGCATGGCTCCGCTTTTCAGCAGCATGGCTCCGCGCAGCGAACATCTGAATCGGTCCGAAGGATTCTCACACAGCAACACGCCCGAATCATAGTGCGTGCCGTTGTAGCTGAATCCGGGGAAGTGGCCTTCTACGCGCAGCTGTTCTTCGGTGTCGTTGAAGTAGCCTTTCAGCGTGGCAGGCAGGTTCAGTTCGAGGGGCACGCCGAAGAGTTTGGAAAACATTTCGGCATTCTCTATCCGGATGTCGAACAGGAAGTTGTTGTGCGGACGCGGCAGGTCATTGATGGAGAGCAGCGAGGGGATGTATCGCTGTACGGTCTGCACCACGCTGGCCGGGATGGTGTGATAGGAGTAATCGCCGCGCACCACGCCTGTGAGGAAAGGGGAGGTGATGCGCACTTCCTTCTTGCCGTCCACCTGCCCGGCAGTCACAGTCAGGTTGTTCAGGAAATATCCCCCATCGTCGGGTGCATTCAGTTGCAGGCTGTCTAAGGAGATGCGCCCGTTCATGTCGTCAATGGAATTTCCCGTGAAGTCGGCGGTAAGGCTCAGCGACAGGTCGGCATGCTCGTAGCGGTCGGTCAGGTGGAGGTCGTGCGGACGGAGGTTCTTCACCACGGCTTTCAGGTTGAAGTCGGGCACTGCCTGCTCCGTATTGAAGCTGCCGTCTATCTGCACCGAGCCGTTTTCATCGTCTAAGGCCAGCTTACCGTTGAATCCGCCGTCTTTATACACCCCGTCCAGCAGGATGTTTTCGTAGCGATAGCCGCTATACTCCAGCGAAGCCACTATACCTTTTATATAAGATTCCGGATAATGTCCTTCGTAGTTGAATCCTTTCAGCTCCACATTGAAGTCCGCTTTGCCAAACTTGTCTTCTTTTCCCAACAGGCGTCCCACGTTCAAGTCGGCACTTGCCACGCTGCCCGAGTAGGTGCGGCTTCCCCGGTCGGGATTCGTGCTCATCATCACGTCCGTCCGCAGCGTGCCTGCATCCGTGTTCAGCGTTCCGGTCAGCGTCAGGTCGTGCAGGTAGCCGGCAGCCTCTCCGCGGCAGTGCACGTTGCCTATCCGTTGCACGATGGCAGGCACTTTGCCGGTCAGTCCGGACATGATTCCTTCGATGCTTGTGCGCATCAGGGTCAGATTGGCCAGCTTGCCATACAGATACATGTTCGGGCCGGCATCCCAGTTGCTCAGTGCCGCTTCTCCCGCTATCAGCAGACTTTGATTTCGGTTGGCGATGCGCAACGAAGGACAGTCAAGGTTCTTGCCGTGGGTGGAAAAGTCGGCCAGCATGTACAGCGGTTCTTCCATCCGGCCCAGTGCCGGGACAAAAGGCGCGAAGTCTTTGAGCACCACGCTTCCTCTCAGTGCTCCGGAGCTTGTGGTGCCTTCCTCCATGCGTGCCAGTCCGGAGATGCTGTCGTATGTCAGCGTGAGGCTGTCCATCCTCAAGGCCGTTTCGGGGAGTTCTATATCAAAATCCTTTATGTCCAATCGGTTGCGGTTCGCCACCACCTTCACGGTCAGCTTCTTCAAGGCAAATCCGCTCTGTTCATCGAAGCTGAATCGGCGGATGGCGGCATTCAGGGAGTCGGGAGTCAGGGCTTTCAGCGACAGCGTGGCCGACAGGTTCTTTACGGCCAGGTGATTGGCATTGAACTTGCCGGGCGTCTCCGGTTCGGACAAGACGTTGTAGCTGATGCGTCCGCGTCGGATCAGGACGGAATTGATGCGCAGGTCCAAGTTGGTTTCGGTGTCCGTGGTGTCTTTCGAGGCAAAGGCATCGAGCACGAACTGGAAGTTGGGCACGGCTTCGGGGGTGTCTTTGGCCATGCGGATGTTGAAGCCGAACAGCTGTACGCTGCTGATGGCGATTCTTCCTTTCAGCAAAGGCAACAGTTCGAATTTGGCCGACAGGCGGGCCACCTTCAGCAGCTCTTCGCCGTCGCGGTCGTGCAGCAGGACGTCTTCCACGATAATCCGGTTGAGCAATCCCATGTCTATCTTGCCCAACGTCACCTCCGTGTGCAGCAGACCCCGCAGTTCTTTGGAAACAAAAGCCGACAAGCGTCCCTGCACATAAGGTATGTTCAGCAACACAATCAGCCCCAGGTAAATGCCCAACAATATACCTAAAAGGATGCGCACGAAGTATTTCAGCCTTGTAGAAACCATTGATTCGTTTAGACAGGAACAAAGGTACGAATAACGCACGAGGTAGCCCAATGCAAACGGATTTTTTTGTTTCATGACCTGCAAAAAATAAAAAAAGCACCAAGCATACACGGATATTAAAAAATATTGCGAACTTTGCACGCTGATAACAGAAAGCTATTTTAGCTTGCGTTTTGCATAAAATACGAATAAAAAATATAAAATAATGAAAGAAAACAAGATTCCTTCCCCTCTCGTGTCCCTGTTGCCCGTGTTTTCCCTCATAGTGATGCTGTTTGCCACCATCCGCACCTTCGGGAGCGATGCCCTTTCGGGCGGCAGCCAGGTGTGTCTGTTGGTTGCCACAGCCATTTGCGTGCTGGTGGGCATGGCAGGCTACCGCCGTCCGTGGCGCGACTTCGAGCTGGCCATCACCAACAACATAGCCGGAGTGGGCACGGCGCTGATTATCTTGCTCATCATCGGCGCATTGTCCGGAGCCTGGATGCTGAGCGGGGTGGTTCCCACCTTGATTTATTATGGCGTGCAAGTCATCCATCCGCACTATTTCTTAGTTTCCACCTGTCTTATCTGCGCCATCGTGTCCGTGATGACAGGCAGCTCGTGGACCACCATCGCCACCATCGGCATTGCCCTCATGGGCATAGGCAAGGCGCAAGGCTTTGGCGAGGGCTGGATAGCCGGTGCCATCATCTCCGGAGCCTACTTCGGCGACAAGGTTTCTCCGCTTTCCGACACCACCATCCTGGCATCATCCGTGACAGATACTCCGTTGTTCACCCACATCCGCTACCTGATGATTACCACGGTGCCCTCCATGCTCATTACGTTAGTCATTTTCACCGTGGCCGGGCTGTCTCACGAAGCAGCCGACACGGGTCACATAGCCGACTATACCCGCATCCTGGCCGAAAAATTCCACATCAGCGGTTGGCTTCTGCTGGTTCCTCTGGCCACGGCGGTGCTCATCGCACGTCGGGTTCCTTCCATCATCACCCTCTTCCTGTCCACCCTGCTGGCCGCCGTCTTTGCCCTGTTCTTCCAACCCGACCTGTTGTGCGAAGTGGTAGGGCAGGAGAGTGGCGGAGCCGAAACCTTGTTTCGCGGCTGCATGAACATGCTCTTCGGCAGTACGTCGCTTCAAACGGGACATGTTGAGATAAATGAATTGGTGGCCACGCGCGGCATGTCCGGCATGATGGATACGATTTGGCTCATTATCTGTGCGATGTGTTTCGGAGGAGCCATGACGGCAGGCGGCATGTTGGGCAGCATTACATCTGTCTTCGTGCGTTTCACCCGCAAGCGCACCGGGCTGGTTGCCTCTACCGTGGCGTCGGGACTGTTCCTCAATCTTTCCACGGCCGACCAATACATCTCCATCATCCTGACGGGAAATATGTTCAAGAATATTTACCAGGCGAACGGCTATGAAAACAGGTTGTTGAGCCGCACTACGGAGGATGCCGTGACGGTTACTTCGCCGCTCATCCCATGGAACACGTGTGGCATGACGCAGGCCACCATATTGAGCGTGCCCACCATCACCTATCTGCCTTACTCCTTCTTCAACCTGATCAGTCCGCTGATGAGCATTGCTGTGGCGGCAGTGGGTTATCGTATCAAGAAGACCCTTCAAAACTGATTTTTCATAGTACCAAACGTTTGGTTTCACCCTTTGAAAAAAGTTTTTCGTCCTATGAAAAATCTGATTGGATACCGTCAAGACCTGTGTAAAGTCACGGCTTCATTGACTACTGTAGGGGCATTTATCTTCAAGCAAAGAACAAAAAAATACCGCAAGGAATCCAAATACTTTTTCAAAGCATCCAAAGAAGTTTTGGAAAATTTTCGCGAAACTTTTTCAAAACTCAACCGTTTTCATGACAAGACGAAATTGATAAATTATTGATAATAAACCGCTTGCAAAATTGCTCCGAACCGGTATATATAATATAAATAATAAATAAAAAAAGAAAAAATAAAAATAACCTCCTCATTAACATTCCGGAGGTTAAATGCGCGCACGTGTGTGTGAGTGAGGGGGAGAAGTTTGGGAGTAAAGCTACAGACAGCCGGAAGCAAAAGTTCATTTGAGGCCTGCGGATTATAGAATTTTTTCCATATTAACAGCTTAAACATTCTTTTTTCACATTTTTTTTCCCTACTTTTGCAACAAATTTAAAAACCATTTTTTATAACTCAATATGGCAAATGTGATTAAATTACACAAAGGCCTGAACATCAACCTGAAAGGAAAACCTGCTCAGGAGCTCATCAATGTGAAACAGCCGGACATCTATGCTTTGGTGCCCGATGATTTCCATGGCGTGACCCCGAAAGTAGTGGTGAAAGAACAGGAATATGTGACGGCCGGGGGGGCCTTGTTTGTGGACAAGAACCATCCCGAAGTGAAGTTCGTTTCTCCGGTAAGCGGTGTCGTTACCTGCGTAGAGAGAGGCGCACGTCGTAAAGTCCTCAGCATCTCCGTTGCGGCTGCAAAGGAGCAGGACTACGAAGAGTTTGGCAAGAAAAATGTTTCGGATCTGACCGGCGAACAGGTAAAGGCTGCGCTGATGGAAGCCGGACTTTTTGCGTTTTTCGTACAGCGTCCTTACGCCGTAACGGCCGACCCGACTGCTACACCGAAAGGCATCTTCGTTTCTGCATTCGACACCAACCCGCTGGCAGCAGACTTTGAGTTCGTGCTGAAAGGCCAGGAAAAAGACTTCCAGACAGGGCTGGACGCGCTGGCTAAAATGGCTAAGACTTACCTCAGCATCAGCGCAGAACAAAAATCTGCCGCACTGACCGGTGCCAAAAATGTGACAGTGACCGTGTTCGACGGTCCTAACCCCGCCGGAAACGTGGGCGTGCAGATCAACCACATCAGCCCCATCAACAAGGGCGAAACGGTATGGACATTGGGAGCCGAAGAGGTAATCTTCATCGGACGCCTGTTCAACACCGGCCGCGTGGACTTCACACGCACCGTGGCTCTGACGGGTTCTGAAGTGAAGAAGCCTGCTTACTGCAAGCTGAAAGTGGGCGCACAGCTCACCGCGCTCTTCCAGGAACAGGTGAACAAGACAGGCAAAAACCTGCGCTACATCAACGGAAACGTGCTGACAGGCACTCAAGTGAAGCCTAACGGCCATTTGGGCGGACATGCTACCAGCCTGACCGTCATTCCTGAAGGAGATGACCAACACGAGTTCTTAGGATTCATCATGCCGCGTACCGACCAGTTCAGTACCAGCCGCAGCTACTTCAGCTGGCTGTGCGGAAAGAAGGAGTACACGCTGGACGCACGTATCAAGGGAGGCGAACGCCACATGATCATGTCCGGCGAGTATGACCGCGTGTTCCCCATGAACATTTTCCCCGAATATCTGGTGAAAGCTATCATCGCGGGCGACATTGACCGCATGGAGGCATTGGGCATCTACGAAGTGGCTCCCGAAGACTTCGCTTTGTGTGAGTTCGTGGATTCTTCCAAGCTGGAACTGCAACGCATCGTGCGCCAGGGACTGGACATGCTCCGCAAGGAAATGTGCTAAGTAAAACGATAATTATAAACAGAGAACTGATAATTAATGAAAGCGTTAAGAAATTATCTCGACAAGATAAAGCCAAACTTTGAAGAGGGCGGCAAACTCCACGCATTCCGTTCGGTGTTCGATGGCTTCGAAACATTCTTGTTCGTGCCCAACAGCACTTCGAAATCGGGAGTTCACATTCATGATGCGATTGATAGCAAGCGCATCATGTCAATGGTGGTTATTGCGTTGGTGCCGGCACTGCTGTTCGGTATGTACAACGTGGGTTACCAGCATTTCCTGGCAGTGGGCCAGGAGGCAGGTTTCTTTGAAATGTTCATCTATGGTTTCCTGGCCGTGCTGCCTAAGATCATCGTATCTTACGTGGTCGGTTTGGGAATCGAGTTCATTGTAGCACAGTGGAAGAACGAAGAGATTCAGGAAGGTTTCCTGGTGTCCGGTCTGCTCATCCCGATGATTGTTCCCGTGGAATGTCCGTTGTGGATTCTGGCCGTTGCCACTGCATTTTCTGTTATCTTCGCCAAGGAAGTATTCGGCGGTACGGGTATGAACGTGTTCAACCCCGCACTGGTGACCCGTGCTTTCCTGTTCTTCGCTTATCCTACTAAGATGTCCGGCGACGCCGTTTGGGTGTGCAAAGACAGTATCTTCGGTATAGGCGAAGGCACACTGGTTGACGGTTACACAGGTGCTACGATGTTGGGACAGGCTGCCACAGCCGCTCCGGGTGCTGCCGAACTGGTGAATGTAAACGGCACTCCGGCTTCGCTGTGTGACATGGTTATCGGTCTGATTCCGGGTTCTATCGGCGAAACAAGCGTCATTGCCATTGCCATCGGTGCCATCATCCTGTTGTGGTCGGGCGTGGCAAGCTGGAAGACAATGGTATCTGTATTTGTAGGTGGTATCGTGATGGGACTGATCTTCAATGCCTGTGGTTCTGCCGACAACATGATGGCTCAGTTGCCGTGGTACGAACACATCGTATTGGGTGGTTTCTGCTTCGGTGCCGTGTTCATGGCTACAGACCCTGTTACTTCCGCACGTACGGAGAAGGGTAAGTACATCTACGGTTTCCTGATTGGTGCCATGGCCATCATCATCCGTGTGCTCAACCCCGGTTACCCCGAAGGCATGATGCTTGCCATCCTGCTGATGAATATCTTTGCACCGCTCATTGACTACTGCATCGTGCAGAAGAACATCACAGCCCGTGCAAACAGACTGAAATCAACTAACAACTAAAAAATCGGAACATTATGAATACTAACAGTAACAGTTATACCATCATTTATGCTTCGATAATGGTTGTTATCGTAGCATTCCTGCTGGCATTCGTTTCTTCTTCTTTGAAGGAAAGACAGTACAAGAACGTGGAGCTGGACACTAAGAAGCAAATCCTCTCTGCGCTGAACGTGTATGACGTGAAGGATGCGGAAGCAGAATATAACAAGTATGTGAAGGGAGATATGCTGGTGCAGGCTGACGGTACGCTGGCCGAAAACACCGATGCTTTCCAGACTTCTTACAAAGGTGAAATCGCCGAAGGACGCTTGCACGTGTTTGTAAGCGAAGTGGAAGGACAGACCAAATATGTGCTTCCTATCTACGGAGCCGGACTTTGGGGTCCGATTTGGGGCTACATTGCCTTGAACGACGACAAGGACACGGTTTATGGCGTTTACTTCTCACATGCCAGCGAAACTCCGGGTCTGGGTGCTGAAATCACTACTTCTAAGTTCCAGGATCAGTTCTTGGGCAAGCATGTGATGGAAGGTGGCAACGTGGAACTCGGTGTGGAAAAGAACGGAAAAGTGTCTAAGCCCGACTATCAGGTGGACGGCATTTCGGGCGGTACCATTACATCAAAGGGCGTAGATGCCATGATCAAGGACTGCCTGAACATGTACAAATCATTTTTAACTAATAAATAAGGAGGAGAAATAGAATATGAGCGCATTATTTTCTAAGAAAAATCAAGAAGTTCTGTTGACTCCGCTGGGGCTGAACAACCCTGTCACCGTGCAGGTGCTCGGTATCTGTTCCGCACTGGCTGTAACAGCCCAGTTGGAACCGGCCATCGTGATGGGTCTTTCTGTGACCATCATTACAGCTTTCTCCAACTTTGTGATCTCACTGTTGCGAAACACTGTCCCCAACCGTATCCGTATCATCGTGCAGTTGGTGGTGGTTGCCGCACTGGTAACTATTGTGAGTGAAGTACTGAAAGCGTTTGCTTACGACGTGAGCGTCCAGCTTTCTGTGTATGTAGGTCTGATTATTACGAACTGTATCCTGATGGGACGTCTGGAGGCATTTGCCATGATGAACGGTCCGTGGGAATCCTTCCTCGACGGAATCGGTAACGGTCTGGGCTATGCTAAGATTCTTATCATCGTGGCCTTCTTCCGCGAACTGCTGGGTGCAGGTGCTTTGTTCGGCTTCCAGGTTATCCCGCAGGCTGTGTATGACTTGGGCTACCTGAACAACGGTTTGATGCTGATGCCTCCTATGGCTCTTATCATTGTGGCTTGCATCATCTGGTACCAGCGTGCCAAACATAAGGAACTGCAGGAAAGTAATAATTAATCCCCGTTATAAAACGAAAAGAAT
>JAUNIV010000056.1 GCA_030523385.1 Bacteroidales bacterium
AAAACAACAGACAACTGGAACTGTTTTTGTGAATCGATTATCCCGAACTCGCGTAACTATTGGTAAATTTATGTTTTCAAAGTGCAAAAGCAATTAAATCCAAATTTCTTCATTTTAAAGAAAAACATTATCTTTGACTCCGCAAAACTGTCACATGTGACAGTTTTGCGGAAAGTCATGATAGTAAAATCGATTTGTCTTTGCATAGAATATAATGAGCGATTGGGATTAAACAATATTTTTACTGCAAGGAAAACTATGCTTTATGCAAAGAAAAAGATATGTTTACGGAAGATATCAAATAGGGTAACAGATTGTGAAAAATGGCGAGTGGAAAAAAAGCAGGGTATGTCGAATGACATATCCTGCTATAAGTTTTGTGGAATTAATAAAATGGTTATAAGTCTAGGCTTAAGCCTCACCCTTGTTGATGTTGAAAGGAGCAATAGTTCCCTTCGGAGGCTGCTGCTGCGCAAGCTTGATAGGGCCGAAGTCACGCTCATAGCCCGCCACATTGTCCTGGAGTGCCATGAGAAGTCTCTTGGCATGTTCTGGAGCCAATATTATACGTGAGCCGATTCTTGCCTTTGGCACGCCTGGCAATATGCTTGCGAAGTCGATAATGAAATCAGAACTTGAATGGTTAATGATAGCGAGATTGGCATACTGGCCCTGCGCTACATCCTGTGGAAGGTCAATCTGAAGCTGACCGTTGTTTTTATTGTCCATGAAATATAAGTTTTATGTTTGTTTACCTTTATATCGAAAAAACTAATGCCTATTACTTAGCCTTGTACTTCTCTGCCTGCTCACGGATAAGTCTGGCATCGCTGAAGTAATTGATCTTCATTGCCTCACGCACTTCATCGAGAGTCTTTGCAGCTACCTCACGAGCAGCGTCGGAACCTTTCTTGAGGATGTTGTAGACCTCTGGTATGTCCTGTTCAAACTCATGACGACGCTGACGTATAGGCTCAAGCTGACGGTCGAGAACCTTAATGAGGAACTTCTTGCACTTCATGTCGCCCAAACCGCCACGACGGTAATGGTCTTTAAGTTCGTCAAGGCTCTTGTATTCAGGCCAGAACTCAGCGAAATCGTCAGCAGAACTGAAGGCATCGAGATAGGTAAATACAGTGTTTCCCTCTATCTTGCCTGGGTCTTCAACACGCAGGTGACCAGGGTCGGTGTACATGCTCTTTACCTTCTGCTGCATTTCCTTAGACTCGTCGGAGAGATAGATGCAGTTGCCAAGCGACTTACTCATCTTCGCCTTGCCGTCGGTTCCAGGCAATCGGAGACATGCCTGGTTTGTAGGCAGCATTATCTTAGGCTCTACAAGCACTTCGCCATAGATATTGTTGAAACGCTTAACTATCTCGCGGGTCTGTTCAAGCATAGGTTCCTGGTCTTCGCCAGCAGGCACTGTAGTAGCCTTGAAGGCAGTAATGTCTGATGCCTGACTGATAGGATAAGTGAAGAAGCCTACAGGAATGCTTGTCTCGAAGTTGCGCATCTGTATCTCTGTCTTGACCGTAGGATTGCGCTGCAGGCGCGAAACGGTAACAAGATTCATGTAATACATGGTGAGTTCGGCAAGTTCAGGTATCTGTGACTGCACGAAGATGGTGACCTTCTCCGGGTCAAGGCCAGCGGAGAGATAGTCGAGAGCCACCTCGATGATGTTCTGACGTATTTTCTCTGGATTGTCAGCATTGTCAGTAAGAGCCTGAACATCGGCAATGAACACAAACATACGGTCGAAATCGCCTTCGTTCTGCAGCTCTACCCTGCGGCGCAAAGAACCTACATAATGCCCCAGATGGAGCTTTCCTGTAGGACGGTCGCCGGTAAGTATAATCTTTCCCATTATTCTTTCTTTATCTTAAATGCTTTATAAAATGTAAATACATCTGCAAACTTACTAATATTTTTCCAATTTCAAGGCATGTTTACAGAGAAAGTTTAAATCAATAAGTAATCTAATGAGCAATTGGGGTTAAGGAATAAACGAAAAAGAGCCGACGGAAAGACTCCATCGGCTCTTCTTTATTATTATATAAGAATATTATTTCTCTTCTTCAACTGCAGCGGCCGCTTTCTTGTCGCTGAAGTCGATAACGTTCTTGCGGTTAGCCTGTATGCGGTCATAGTCTTCCTTTGAGCCGACAACAATCTTGTCGAACTCACGCAGACCAGTACCAGCTGGTATAAGGTGACCACAGATAACGTTCTCCTTCATTCCTTCGAGTCCGTCTACCTTACCACGGATAGCTGCCTCGTTGAGTACCTTGGTAGTTTCCTGGAATGATGCAGCAGACATGAAGCTCTTAGTCTGAAGAGCGGCACGTGTGATACCCTGCAGAATCTGTGTAGAAGTAGCAGGAACAGCTTCACGAACCTGAACAAGCTTGAGGTCACGACGCTTAAGAGCAGAGTTTTCGTCACGCAACTTGCGGGCAGAGATAATCTGACCAGCCTTCAGCGTCTCGCTGTCGCCAGCATCGGTTACAACCTTCTTACCCCAGATACGGTCGTTCTCTTCAGCGAAGTCAAGCTTATCAACAACTTCCTGCTCAAGGAATGTAGTGTCGCCCGGATCGTTTATCTGAACCTTGCGCATCATCTGACGCACGATAATCTCGAAGTGCTTGTCGTTGATCTTCACACCCTGCAGACGGTAAACGTCCTGAACCTCGTTGACGATATATTCCTGAACGGCGGTAGGACCCTTGATAGAAAGGATGTCGCCCGGAGTAGTAACACCGTCAGAAAGCGGAGTTCCTGCACGCACAGCATCGTGTTCCTGAACAAGAATCTGCTTAGACAGAGATACAAGATACTTACGCTGTTCGCCAGTCTTAGAAGTAACGACAATCTCACGGTTACCACGCTTAACCTTGCCCATAGTAACCTCACCGTCGATTTCAGATACGACAGCAGGGTTAGACGGATTACGAGCCTCGAACAGCTCGGTAACACGAGGAAGACCTCCGGTGATGTCACCAGCCTTACCTACGGTACGAGGAATCTTGACAAGAGTAGTACCGGTCTTGACGGTCTGTCCGTCTTCAACAACAACGTGACCACCTACAGGGAAGTTGTATGTACCAACAACATCGCCCTTCTCGTTGATGATATCACAGGTAGGAACCTTGCTCTTGTCCTTAGACTCTGTGATAATCTTCTCGGTAAGACCTGTTGTTTCGTCTGTCTCAGAGTGGAATGTAACACCGTCGATAACATCACGGAACTTCAGCTTACCAGCATATTCTGTAACGATTACGGCATTGAACGGATCCCAACGTGCTATCATATCGCCCTTCTTTACCACTGAGCCACCTTTGAAATAGAGTGAACTACCGTAAGGTACGTTAAGGGTAGACAATACGATGTTGGTATTTGCGTCAACAAAACGGATTTCAGCCAAACGGCTAACAACCATCTCACAGTTTACTTCGCCGTTCTCTCCGTCTTCTACAAACGGAACGGTACGAAGTTCGTCGAACTCTATCTTGCTGTCATTCTTTGCAACGATAGATGCGTTGGCTGCAGCATTGGCAGCGACACCACCGGCGTGGAATGTACGGAGAGTAAGCTGTGTACCCGGCTCACCGATAGCCTGTGCAGCGATGACACCTACAGCCTCACCCTTCTGTACCATGCGGCTGGTAGCAAGGTTACGGCCATAACACTTCATGCAGACACCCTTCTTGCTTTCGCAAGTAAGCACTGAACGGATTTCAACACTTTCTATTGGGCTTTCCTCAATGATCTTTGCTATAGGCTCTGTGATTTCTTCACCTGCAGCAACAATGAGAGCGCCAGTAGTAGGATGAATAATATCGTGAACAGAAACACGTCCGAGGATACGCTCATAGAGAGTAGAGATAACCTCATCGCCGTTCTTTAAAGCTGTGCAGACAAGTCCACGGAGAGTACCGCAATCTTCCTCTGTAATGATGACGTCATGAGAAACGTCAACAAGACGACGAGTAAGGTAACCTGCGTCGGCAGTCTTCATAGCGGTGTCGGCAAGACCCTTACGAGCACCGTGAGTAGAGATAAAGTACTCAAGCACGCTCATACCTTCCTTGAAGTTAGAAAGAATAGGGTTCTCGATAATCTGCGCACCTTCAGCACCTGCCTTCTGAGGCTTTGCCATAAGACCACGCATACCTGCAAGCTGACGAATCTGGTCCTTAGAACCACGGGCTCCAGAGTCGAGCATCATGTAAACGGCGTTGAATCCCTGGTCTGCCTCAGTCATTTCCTTCATGAGGACATCGCCAAGTTCGTTGTTTACGTGTGTCCATGCATCGATAACCTGGTTGTAACGCTCGTTGTCGGTGATGAATCCCATATTATAGTTGTCAGTAATCTGACGGATTTCTTCATTACCACGTGCTACAAGGTCAACCTTCTCCTTAGGAATGATGATATCATCGAGGTTGAACGAAAGACCTGCAAGGTAAGCCATGCGGTAACCAAGGTTCTTGATACCGTCGAGGAACTCACATGCACGAGCAAAACCTACCGCCTTGATTACGTCTGCGATGATGTCGCGAAGACTCTTCTTAGAGATAATCTTGTTTACATATCCAATCTCGTCAGGAATAATGCCATTGACGATTACACGACCAACAGATGTCTCAATGAGATGGCTGTAATAGTTTCCATTCTCGTCAACATCCTTGACAACAACCTTAACCTGTGCGTGAAGGTCACACTTGCCTTCATTGTGGGCAATGATTGCTTCTTCAGGTCCGTAGAATGTAAGACCTTCGCCCTTTGCTCCCGGACGAATCTTTGTGATATAGTAGAGTCCGAGCACCATATCCTGTGAAGGAACGGTGATAGGAGCACCATTGGCAGGGTTAAGAATGTTGTGGCTCTGAAGCATAAGGATCTGTGCTTCAAGAACAGCCTCGTTGCTCAAAGGAAGGTGAACAGCCATCTGGTCACCGTCGAAGTCGGCGTTGAACGCTGTACATGCCAACGGGTGAAGCTGGATAGCCTTGCCTTCAATAAGCTTAGGCTGGAATGCCTGAATACCGAGACGGTGAAGTGTCGGGGCACGGTTGAGGAGTACAGGGTGACCCTTCATTACATTCTCAAGGATATCCCAGATGACCGGCTCACGGCGGTCAACAATCTTCTTTGCACTCTTTACAGTCTTTACGATACCACGCTCGATAAGCTTACGGATAATGAACGGCTTGTAAAGCTCTGCTGCCATAAGTTTTGGAAGACCACATTCGCCCATCTTCAACTCAGGACCTACGACGATAACTGAACGTGCTGAATAGTCGACACGCTTACCGAGAAGGTTCTGACGGAAACGTCCTTGCTTACCTTTCAGAGAGTCTGAGAGTGACTTCAACGGACGGTTAGAATCGCTCTTGACAGCACTGCTCTTGCGAGAATTGTCGAAAAGACTGTCGACAGCTTCCTGCAACATACGCTTCTCGTTACGTAGGATAACCTCAGGAGCCTTGATTTCCATAAGTCTCTTAAGACGGTTATTACGTATGATAACACGACGATAAAGGTCGTTAAGGTCGGATGTAGCAAAACGGCCACCATCAAGCGGAACCAACGGACGAAGCTCTGGAGGAGTGACAGGGATAATCTTCATTATCATCCACTCAGGCTTGTTGATGTCACGGCTTGCGCGGAATGACTCTACAACCTGAAGACGCTTCAAAGCCTCTGTCTTGCGCTGCTGTGAAGAGTCGCTGTTGGCACGGTCGCGAAGTTCGTATGAAATAGAGTCAAGGTCGATGTTAAGAAGCAAGTCATAGATTGCCTCTGCACCCATCTTGGCAATGAACTTATTCGGGTCTGAATCGTCAAGATAGTCATTGTCGTCAGGCAGACTGTCAACAATATCGATGTATTCGTCTTCTGTGAGGAAGTCCATCTTGTGAGAACCGTTGAGTTCAAGACCTTCCTGGTCTTTTCTTCCTGCAACAACACCCGGCTGTATTACGACATACTTCTCGTAATAGATAACAGAGTCGAGCTTCTTGGTAGGAATACCCAAAAGGTAACCTATCTTGTTAGGAAGTGAACGGAAATACCAGATGTGTGCAACAGGCACAACAAGCTCGATATGTCCTGTACGCTCACGGCGCACTTTCTTCTCGGTAACCTCTACACCGCAACGGTCGCAGACGATACCTTTATATCTAATGCGCTTGTACTTGCCGCAGGCGCACTCATAATCCTTTGTAGGACCGAAGATACGCTCGCAGAAGAGTCCGTCGCGCTCAGGTTTGTATGTACGGTAGTTTATGGTCTCTGGCTTGGTAACCTCACCATAAGAACTTTCGAGGATTTCCTCCGGTGACGCAAGACCGATAGTAATCTTCGTAAAATTACTCTTTATCTTTGAATCTTTCTTGAAAGCCATAATTCTTGTTTATATTTGTTATGTAAAGAGTTCGTTATTAATCGAGAGTAAGACTTAAGCCCAAGCCACGAAGCTCATGCAGCAAGACATTGAGTGACTCTGGTATACCCGGTGTAGGCATTGGCTCTCCCTTGACAATAGCTTCATAAGCTTTTGAACGACCAACAACGTCGTCAGACTTGATGGTAAGGATTTCCTGAAGAACGTGGCTTGCACCGAATGCTTCAAGAGCCCAAACTTCCATCTCTCCGAAACGCTGACCACCAAACTGTGCCTTACCTCCAAGAGGCTGCTGTGTGATGAGAGAGTACGGACCGATAGAACGTGCGTGCATCTTGTCTTCAACCATGTGGCCAAGCTTGAGGAAGTATGTTATACCTACAGTTGCAGGCTGGTCGAACTTCTCTCCTGTCTCACCGTCATAGAGGTGAGTAGAGCAAAGGTTAGGCAGACCTGCCTTGTCTGTCCACTCCTTAAGGTCTTCAAGCTTAGCGCCATCGAAGATAGGAGTAGCGAACTTAACGCCAAGACGCTTACCTGCAGCACCGAGAATAGCCTCGAATATCTGACCAAGGTTCATACGAGAAGGCACACCCAGAGGGTTAAGTACCAAATCTACAGGACGGCCATCCTCAAGGAACGGCATGTCTTCCTGACGGACAATCTTAGAAACGATACCCTTGTTACCGTGACGACCAGCAAGCTTGTCGCCGACACCGATCTTACGCTTCTTTGCAACATAAACCTTAGCCATCTGAAGGATGCCTGAAGGAAGTTCGTCACCAATAGTGATAGCGAACTTGCGGCGTTTCATCTCTGCATCGAGGAGCTTGTACTTCTTGATGAAGTTCATTATCAGCTTCTGGATAAGACTGTCTGTATGTTCATCGCCTGTCCAGCCGTTAGACTGGATTCCATCGTATTCAAGATTCTTAAGCTGTGTTGTAGTGAACTTGCTGCCACGTGTGATAATCTCAGCACCTGTATAGTCTTTCACGCCCATAGAAGACTTGTCTTCTGTAAGAGTGAGAAGCTTGTCAACAAGGATGTCTTTCAAATCATCGATCTTTGCTGCATACTCTTCATCAATCTTAGCAAGAACAATCTTGTCCTGCTGCTTTGAAGAACGTGTCTTTACAGCACGTGAGAACAGTTTCTTGTCAATTACAACACCTGTAAGCGAAGGATTTGCCTTCAAAGAAGAATCCTTAACATCGCCTGCCTTGTCACCGAAGATAGCACGGAGAAGCTTTTCTTCTGGAGAAGGATCGCTCTCACCCTTAGGAGAAATCTTACCGATAAGGATATCGCCTGGCTCAACACGAGCACCAACGCGGATAATACCGTTATCGTCAAGGTCTTTTGTCGCCTCTTCACTAACATTAGGAATATCACTTGTGAACTCTTCCATACCACGTTTTGTCTCACGAACATCAAGTGAATACTCATCAACGTGAACAGAGGTAAGGATATCGTCACGAACAATACGCTCGTTGAGAACGATAGCGTCCTCATAGTTATAACCCTTCCAAGGCATATAAGCGACAAGGAGGTTGCGTCCGAGTGCCAATTCTCCGTTTTCTGTAGCATATCCTTCAGTAAGGATATCGCCTGCCTTCACACGCTGGCCCTTGCTGCAAATAGGACGAAGGTCAACAGTCATGTTCTGGTTAGTACGACGGAACTTAGGTATTCGATATTCCTTTAACGCTGGCTCGAAGCTTACAAACTCTTCATCGTCTGTTCTGTCATAAAGGATTCTGATAGTTGTAGCATCAACGTATTCGATAACACCTTCGCCTTCAGCGGTAACCATAGTACGAGAGTCTACACAGACTTTCTTCTCTATACCTGTACCTACGATAGGAGCTTCGTTATGAAGCAATGGAACTGCCTGGCGCATCATGTTACTACCCATCAATGCACGGTGAGCATCGTCATGCTCCAAGAACGGGATAAGACCTGCAGCAATAGATGCAATCTGCTGTGGAGAAACGTCCATGAGGTCCACGTCTGAAGGAGGAACAACAGGGAAGTCTGCATCCTGACGACACTTTACATAATCACGGATAAATGTACCGTCATCGTTCAACGGCGCATTACCCTGACCTATTATATGGTCTTCTTCCTCTTCTGCAGTAAGATAGAGGATATTTTCGTTGTCAAGGTCTACCTTTCCATCCTTAACCTGACGGTAAGGAGTCTCGATAAATCCAAGTTCGTTGATCTTTGCATATACACAAAGAGAAGAGATAAGTCCGATGTTAGGACCTTCAGGACTCTCAATAGGACACAGACGGCCATAGTGTGTATAGTGAACGTCACGTACCTCAAATCCGGCACGCTCACGAGAAAGACCACCAGGACCTAACGCTGACAAACGACGCTTGTGTGTAACCTCTGCAAGCGGGTTGGTCTGGTCCATGAATTGTGACAACGGGTTTGTTCCAAAGAATGAATTGATAACGCTAGAGATAGTCTTTGCGTTAATCAAATCTGTCGGAGTGAACACTTCATTGTCACGGACATTCATACGCTCACGTATTGTACGGCTCATACGGGCAAGACCAATAGAGAACTGGTTGCTCAACTGCTCACCAACAGTACGTACACGACGGTTAGACAAGTGGTCGATATCGTCAACAGTAGCGTTAGAGTTAACCAACTGTATCAGATACTTGATAATCTCAATTATGTCTTCCTTAGTCAGGATACGAACGTCCATGTCAGTATCAAGACCAAGCTTCTTGTTAATACGGTAACGACCTACATCACCCAAGTCATAACGCTTATCAGAGAAGAACAGGTTCTGGATAACTTCGCGTGCACTTGCATCATCTGCAGGGTCTGCATTACGCAGCTGGCGATAGATATAAAGAACAGCTTCTTTCTCAGAGTTACTTGAGTCTTTCTGCAGGGTATTGAATATAATAGAATATTTGTTAGCAGAGTCATAATCCTTGTGCAGCAAGATAGTTGATGCACCGCTGTCAATGATATCATCGATGTTTTCCTTTGTGATTTCTGTCTCACGCTCCATGATAACTTCATTACGCTCGATAGAAACAACTTCACCGGTATCCTCATCAACGAAATCTTCATTCCAGCTCTTAAGAACTCTCGCAGCCAACTTACGGCCAATGGCTTCCTTGATGTTCTTCTTGTTAACCTTAACTTCTTCTGCAAGGTCGAATATCTGAAGAATATCCTTATCTGTTTCATAACCGATAGCACGCAGAAGCGTTGTTACCGGCAATTTCTTCTTTCTGTCGATGTAAGCATACATCACATTGTTGATATCTGTCGCGAACTCAATCCACGAACCCTTGAACGGGATAATGCGGGCAGAATAAAGAACAGTACCGTTAGCATGTACGCCCTGTCCGAAGAATACACCCGGAGATCTGTGCAACTGAGAAACAACAACACGCTCAGCACCATTAATAATAAAGGTACCGTTTTCCGTCATATACGGAATAGTGCCAAGGAAGACATCCTGAATGAATGTACCGAAATCCTCATGGTCTGGGTCAGTACAGTAAAGTTTCATCTTAGCTTTCAAAGGCACACTATATGTCAAACCACGCTCAAGACATTCGTCAATAGTATAACGCGGCGGGTCGATATAGTAGTCCAAGAACTCAAGAACGAAATTGTTACGAGTGTCGGTAATAGGGAAGTTCTCAGCGAACACCTTATAAAGACCGTCGTTCTTGCGTTCTTCAGGTGGAGTATCCAACTGTAAAAAGTCTTTGAAAGACTTTAACTGCACATCGAGGAAATCCGGATAAGGCATCGGATTCTTAATGCTGGCAAAATTAACTCTGTTATCAACAATTTTTGAAGCCATAAATAAAGATTTATCTTAAAAGGACAATGTCCTATTTTGTCAAATTGGTCTATTACAGACACAAAAAGGTTAAGACTCTCCGACTGGGAGAATCTTAACCCTCAATATTTTATTAATCTCAATTATTTGAGTTCTACCTTAGCACCAGCGTCTTCGATAGCCTTCTTAAGGTTTTCTGCCTCGTCCTTAGACAAACCTTCCTTCAATGTAGAAGGAGCACCGTCTACGAGATCCTTAGCCTCTTTCAGACCAAGACCGCAAGCCTCTTTAACAGCCTTTACAACCTGCAGTTTAGCAGCACCTACTTCAGCGAGAACTACATCGAAAGATGTCTTTTCCTCAGCTGCAGCTGCAGCACCACCAGCAGCAGGACCAGCAGCAACAGCAACAGCTGCAGCAGCAGGCTCAATTCCATACTCGTCCTTCAGGACTGTTGCCAACTCATTTACTTCTTT
>JAUNIV010000057.1:0-8001 GCA_030523385.1 Bacteroidales bacterium
GAGGATGTTCTTCGTATTGACGGGAATCATCTTCTGGTCGGGATGCTTGCGGCCTCCTTGGGGCGGCACGTTCACAATAGAACCTTCCAGCAGTTTGAGCAATCCTTGTTGCACACCTTCGCCACTCACGTCGCGGGTGATGGAAGGATTATCGCCCTTACGGGCTATCTTGTCTATCTCGTCAATGAAGACAATACCCCTTTCGGCTTCGGCTACATTGTAGTCGGCCACTTGCAGCAGACGGGTGAGCAGGCTTTCGATGTCCTCGCCCACATATCCTGCCTCGGTGAGTACCGTGGCATCCACAATGGTGAAAGGCACATGCAGCAGCTTGGCTATGGTACGCGCCAGCAGGGTTTTGCCCGTGCCGGTGCTGCCCACCATGATGATGTTCGACTTTTCAATCTCCACATCATCCTTGCCCGGTTTCTGGAGCAAACGCTTGTAGTGGTTATACACTGCCACAGAAAGATAACGCTTGGCATCGTCCTGGCCTATGACATACTGGTCCAGAAATTCCTTGATTTCTACAGGCTTGGGAAGCTCCTGCAAGTTCAGCGCACCGGCTTCCTTCTTCTGGTGTTGCATGGTTTCCTGCACTATCTCATAGGCCTGTTCCGAGCAAGTGTCGCAAATGCAGCCATTCATGCCGGTTATCAGAAACCCTACTTCGTTCTCAGAGCGTCCGCAGAAGCTGCACCGTCTTCTGTTTTTTGATGATTTATTATCTTCCAATGTCTATTAGTTTTAGTTTATACCTTATTTATAAGGAAGGCTTGCGCGACAATACTTCGTCTATCATGCCATATTCCTTCGCTTCCTGAGCAGTCATCCAGTAGTCGCGGTCAGAGTCTGCCCACACTTTGTCGAACTCCGTGTGCGAGTGGTCGGCTATGATGGTATAAAGTTCTTTCTTCAGTTTTTGTATTTCGCGGGCAGTAATCTCTATGTCCGATGCCTGTCCTTGTGCGCCTCCCATGGGCTGATGAATCATCACGCGCGAATGCGTCAGCGCCGAACGCTTGCCTTCGGCTCCCGCCACTAAGAGCACAGCAGCCATAGAGGCAGCCATACCGGTGCAGATGGTAGCTACGTCGCTGTTGATGAACTGCATCGTGTCGTAGATGCCCAGTCCGGCATACACCGAACCACCGGGAGAGTTGATATAAATGGAGATGTCCTTGCCGGACTCCACCGAATCCAGATACAAGAGCTGCGCCTGAAGCGTATTGGCAGTGTAGTCATCTATCTGGGTGCCCAAAAAGATGATGCGATCCATCATCAGACGGGAGAACACGTCGAGCTGGGTCACGTTCAGCTGGCGTTCTTCCAGAATATAGGGATTCAAGTAACCTTGTGACTTGATTACATCGTCCAGCACCATGCTGTTCATGCCCAAATGCTTGGTGGCAAATTTTCTAAAATCGTCCATACTATTAATGGTTTAGTTATATTTATTGTTATAAGAAAGGGTTTTCAACCCCCTGTTTCTCAAAAATGCTTTTATCCACACCCACGAGAATCTGCGGTCAAAAACCCTTCTTCAGAAAGTTTTGGCAATGACTTGCTTCAAACTTACCAAATTATTCGAACATCTTGTTGAACTCTTCCATGGAAACCACTTTGTTGTTCAAAGTAGCCTTTGCTTTCAGAGCGGCAGCCAGTTTGGTTTCGGCAGCGCGGTTCACCAAACCTTCGATGTTTTCCTTCTTCTTCAGCGTTTCCTTGGCATAGTTTTCCAACACTTCGTCGGGCACATTCAGCATGCCATATTGTGCAAACTGGATGCGGGTATTTTCTTTGGCCATGTTCACGATGTCGGCCTGCTCTACCTTGATGTCATTGTTCTGCAACAACTGTTCTTTGATCAGGTGCCAGGTCAGTTCTTCGATGCTCTTGTCGTAGTTTTCGGCTACGAATGCTTCGCCCTTCTCCTGGTTGTTCAGCAACATAATACGCTTCAGCAGTGCGTCGGGGAATTCCAACTTGCCGATCTTCTTTACCAGATATTCGCGAACGTCAATCAAGAACTTGAAGTTGCTGTCGCCCTCAAACTGTGCGGCAATACCTTCCTTAATCTTAGCACGGAATTCTTCTTCGCTCTTCACAACATCCTTACCGAATACGTTGTCGAAGAGTTCCTGATTCAGTTCAGCAGGCACCATGCGGGTGATTTCTTCTACCTGGAAGCTGAAGTTACCTTTCACATTGGCCACTTCTTCTTTCTTAATCTTCAGCAATGAAGAGAGTTCGGCTTCGTTGTTGTCGAATGCTGTGGCAGGATTGAACACCAGCACATCGTTCACCTTCGCATTGGCGAAGATAGCTTTCTGCTCATCGTTCTTCATGTAAGTAGGCATCATTACGGCGCCTTCCACCTGAATGCCGCCTTCTTTGGTGTTGCCGTTTTCATCCAGCTCAGCCAGCAGACCTTTCACCATATCCTTGTCTTCATACTGATCTACCTTCTCATACTTGGCACCACGCTGTGCATACATCTTCACCTGTTGGTCAATCAGTTCGTCGGACACCTCGATAGTGTAATAATCAATGGTGTCTTCAGCACCGATTTCAGCCTTAAATTCGGGAGCCAAAGCAATGTCGAACACAAACTCAAAGTCTTCTTGTGTATCGAAGTCGATGGGTTGCATCTTTTCTTCGTTCGGCAACGGCATGCCCAACATATTTACTTTATTATCGCGAAGATACTCGTTCACCTTTTCCTGCATCAACTTGTCCACTTCTTCAGCAAGTACGGCCTTGCCAAATTGCTTCTTGATCAGGCTCATGGGCACCATACCCTTACGGAATCCCGGGATGTTGGCTTTCTGACGATAGGTTTTCAGTGTCTTTTCTACTTTTTCCTGGTAATCGGCTTTTTCCAGCTTCAAAGTAAGCAGTGCGCTCACTTTGTCAACGTTTTCCAATGAAATATTCATTCTGACTTTATTTATTTAATTATTACTTCTTTCTGTTTTTCACCAAAGAGGTTGCAAAATTAGTGTTTAATCTTTCAATAACCAAATACACAGGCTAAAAAAAACTAATTATCAAAGGAAAGAGCTGCATAATCCGCTTTCGGGAGCAGGAGTTTGCTGTGAGAGTTTTAATCGGACCATCCTCGTGGAATGACAGTATAAGCCTTTCGGTTTGGTGCTTTAAAAAACTTTTTTGATGCCTTAAAAAAAATTTTTTGCCCTTTAAAACGTAGGGTTTGATAGGATGAAAATGCTCTTCTCACGAAGAAAAAAAGACGTTTTCCGTTTGTTCTTTCAAAATTTATGCGTTCCTTTGCAGCGACTGGTGATACTAATTATAGATAGCGATTTTTATTGCAAGTTTTTACATTCGTACGAATAGCACTTACGTAAACTCTCTGTCGTTCTAATCCCCTACTTCATTATAATCACCACTCAGAGAGTATTTTTTATTTTAATCATTTTTTATTTTTCATTTTATGAACATTTATGTTGGAAACCTTAACTACCGCGTTAAGGAAGGAGATTTGGAACAAGTGATGGCTAATTACGGAGCAGTGTCTTCCGTAAAAATCATCAAAGACCGCGAAACGGGCAAGTCCAAAGGGTTTGCATTCGTTGAGATGGATAATGACGAGGAGGCCGCACAGGCCATGAAGGAGCTGAACGGTTCTGAATTCATGGGACGCCAAATGGTTATCAAGGAAGCCAGACCAAGAAACTGACCAAACAATTAAGAGGGTGCATCAAGACACCCTCTCGTTTTTTATACAGACTTTGCATTCCGTTCTTTTTCGGCCAACTGGAAGTCTTTCCGACGGAGCACAAAGTTGGTTCCCAAATACTTTTCGCGCACCACGGGGTTTTCGGCCAGTTCTTCCGGAGTGCCCTGAAACAATATCTTTCCTTCAAACAGCAGATAAGCCCGGTCGGTCAGTCGCAAAGTCTCCAGCGCATTGTGGTCGGTTATCAGGATACCGATGTTTCTGTCCTTCAGCTTCCAGACGATGTGCTGAATATCTTCCACAGCAATGGGGTCCACTCCCGCAAAAGGTTCGTCGAGCATGATGAACTTAGGGTCGATGGCCAAGCAACGGGCTATTTCGGTACGTCGGCGCTCGCCTCCCGAAAGCTGGTCGCCCAGGTTCTTGCGCACTTTCTGCAAACGAAACTCCGCCAGCAGGCTTTCCAACTTCTCTTTCTGATATTCGGGAGTGGTGTTGGTCAGTTCGAGTACGGAAGCGATGTTATCTTCCACGCTCATTTTGCGGAACACGGATGCTTCCTGCGCCAGATAGCCGATGCCGTTCTGCGCACGCTTATACACAGGATAGCTCGTAATGTCCAAATCATTGAGGAAGATATGGCCCTCGTTGGGCACAATCAGCCCGGTAGTCATATAAAAAGAGGTAGTCTTTCCGGCACCGTTCGGTCCGAGCAAACCTACAATTTCTCCCTGCTTCACATCGAAAGAGACGTGGCTCACCACCGTACGCTTGCCATATTTCTTCACCAGGTTCTCCGTGCGGAGCACCATTCGGCTGTCTTCGCCCGCCGCATGCTGTTGTTCTATTTCCTGTTCTGCCATATATCCATGATATTTTGTGGCAAAAGTACTAAAAAAGTTTAGGAAACGCATAACAGAACAGAAAATCAGAAGTTCTTTTGCATTTATATAGACAAAAAAGGCTACTTTTGCAAGAAATTGTGAAAATTATGATGATAAGACCCATAACAACCGTAGGGAAATATATCATATTGATGGGACGCACCTTTGCGCGCCCTGACCGTATGCGTATGTTTTTCAAGCAGTATCTCAATGAGATGGTGCAACTGGGAGTAAACTCCATCGGTATCGTACTGCTGATTTCTTTTTTCATCGGGGCAGTCATTACCATCCAAATTAAGTTAAACATAGAAAGCCCGTGGATGCCGCGCTTCGTGGTGGGCTATACTACCCGCGAAATCATGTTGCTGGAGTTTTCTTCGTCTATCATGTGCTTGATTCTGGCGGGTAAGGTAGGCTCCAACATTGCTTCCGAAATAGGAACGATGCGTGTGACCCAGCAGATTGACGCACTGGAAATCATGGGAGTCAATTCGGCAGGCTATCTGATTCTGCCCAAAGTCATTGCACTGATGACCATGATTCCGTTTCTGGTCATTTTCAGCATATTTTCGGGAATTATCGGTGCTTTCTGCACCTGTTGGTTCGGCGGGGTGCTCAATGCCGAAGACCTGGAATACGGACTTCAGTACAGTTTCCAAGAGTGGTTCATCTGGTGCAGTTTCATCAAGTCGCTTTTCTTTGCCTTTATCATCTCCAGCGTATCGGCCTACTTCGGCTACACGGTGGAGGGCGGCTCCATTGCCGTGGGCAAGGCAAGTACGGACTCCGTGGTGATGAGCAGCGTATTGATTCTATTCTCCGACTTAGTATTAACACAACTTTTAATGGGATGATACAGGTTAAAGCATTATATAAATCTTTTGAGGACAGGGATGTATTGTCTGACATCAACTCTACGTTCGAGAACGGGAAGACAAATTTGATTATCGGCCAGAGCGGTTCGGGAAAGACCGTGCTGATGAAATGTATCGTGGGGTTGCTCACTCCCGAGAAAGGAGAGATTCTGTATGACGGGCGCAACTTCCTCAACATGAACAAGAAGGAAAAGAAGACATTGCGCCGCGAGATGGGGATGATTTTCCAGAGTGCCGCCTTGTTCGATTCGCTCTCCGTGTTGGAGAATGTGATGTTTCCGCTGGACATGTTCTCCAACGACACGTATCGCGACCGGGTGAAGCGTGCCCAGTTCTGTCTGGACCGCGTAAACCTGATTGAAGCCCAGAAAAAATATCCCGGCGAAATAAGCGGAGGTATGCAGAAGCGTGTGGCTATAGCGCGTGCCATTGCGCTCAATCCGCAGTATCTGTTCTGCGACGAGCCTAATTCGGGGCTGGACCCGAAGACTTCGCTGGTGATTGACGAGCTGATTCATGACATTACTACCGAGTATAACATGACCACCATCATCAATACGCACGACATGAACTCCGTCATGGGCATCGGAGACAGCATCATTTACATCTATCAAGGCCACAAAGAATGGGAAGGCACCAAGAACGATGTGTTTACTGCCACCAACGAAAGGCTCAACAACTTCATCTTTGCTTCAGACCTGCTGCGCAAAGTGCGGGTAATGGAAGAACAGTCATTAAGCCACAAATAACTACAAATAAAAAATGTCATTCAGGCGAAAGTCCGTCATAAGCGCGACTTCCCTGAATGACATTTTCATTCCATATTCTATCTGATATTATTTCTGTCGGATAAAAATATTAATCGGAGTGCCCGACAAAGGCCATTTCTCACGCATTTTGTTTTCCAAGAAACGCTTATAAGGCTCCTTTACGTATTGGGGCAGATTGGCGAAAAACACAAAAGAAGGAACTTGTGTGTTGGGCAACTGCGTGCAATACTTGATTTTGATGTACTTACCCTTATTGGAAGGTGGCGGATAGGCCTCAATCAGCGGAAGCATCTCTTCGTTCAGGCGGGCTGTAGGGATGCGCGTGGTGCGTGCATGATATACTTCCTTCGCCATTTCGAGCACCTTAAAGATACGCTGTTTGGTCAATGCCGAAGCAAACACAATGGGGAAATCAACGAAAGGAGCAAACCGCGCACGGATAGCTTCCTCGTAGGTCTTCATGACTTTGGTATCTTTGTTCTCTACCAAGTCCCATTTGTTTACTACCACTACCAGCCCCTTCTGATTGCGCTGTATCAACGAGAAGATATTGAGGTCCTGTCCTTCAATACCACGGGTGGCATCGAGCATCAGGATACATACATCCGAACTTTCGATGGAACGGATGGAACGGATGACCGAATAATATTCCAAATCCTCTACTACCTTGTTTTTCTTACGAATGCCGGCGGTATCTACCAGATAGAAGTCAAAGCCAAACTTCTCATAACGGGTATAGATAGAATCACGGGTAGTGCCTGCAATCTCAGTCACGATGTTCCGGTCTTCTCCGATGAAAGCATTGATGATGGAAGACTTACCTGCATTCGGACGGCCCACCACGGCAAAACGGGGAATGTCATCGTCCAACAATTCTTCTCCTTCTTTATTGAACTTGTCTACCACCAGGTCGAGCAAATCGCCCGTACCGCTTCCGCTCAATGCCGAAATGCAATAAGGGTCGCCCAATCCCAATGTATAAAATTCGGCCGCATTATATTGCAAATCATTGTTATCGGTCTTGTTGGCCACCATAATGACAGGCTTCTTCGTGCGGCGTAAGATAGAAGCCACAGCCATATCCAAGTCTGTCACTCCATTGACCACATCTACCACAAACAAGATTACATCGGCTTCTTCGATGGCGAGAGCCACTTGTTTTCTGATTTCTTCTTCAAAAACATCGTCTGAGTTTACCACCCATCCTCCGGTGTCAACTACAGAAAACTCCACTCCTTGCCATTCCGATTTGCCGTATTGACGGTCACGAGTGGTACCGGCCTGCTCGTTCACGATGGCCTGGCGTGTTTTTGTCAAGCGATTAAAAAGTGTAGATTTCCCCACATTGGGACGTCCTACAATTGCAACTAAATTTCCCATATTCTTTCTTCTTTACGGCTATCACAGTCGATTTCAATCCAATTGATACCCAAAGTTCTTCAATTCCTTATCCGAATTTCTCCAATCCTTATCCACCTTTACAAAGGTCTCCAAATAGATGGACTTCTGGAAGAAGTGCTCCAAAGTCTTACGGGCTTCGGTGGCCACTTTCTTCAAAGCCTTTCCCTGCCTTCCTATGATGATTCCCTTTTGCGACTCGCGCTCCACATAAATCACTGCATTGATATGGATGCTTTTGGCATCCTCCTTGAATTGTTCCACCACCACTTCTACCGCATAGGGTATTTCCTTGTCGTAGTAAAGCAGAATCTTCTCACGGATGATCTCGGTCACAAAGAAACGGGCGGGCTTGTCAGTCCATTGGTCTT
>JAUNIV010000057.1:8011-10706 GCA_030523385.1 Bacteroidales bacterium
CCGAAGTAAGGCGGCGAGTCGGGCAACAAATCCTTGATGCGCTTCATTACCACATCCACATTGAACTTCGATATGGCAGAAATCGGGATAATTTCGGCTTGCGGCAGAGATTCATGCCATTCTTCCACAAGTTTGCCCAGATTCTCCTGATTGGTCAGGTCTATTTTATTCACCAGCAATAAGACAGGTACATTCATCTTGCGCACCTTCTCTACGAAATCTGCATTCTTGTCGGGCTTTTCCACCACATCTGTCACATAGAGCAATACGTCTGCATCTGCCAACGCCGATTCCGAGAAGTTCAGCATGGATTCCTGCAATTTGTAATTCGGCTTCAGCACTCCCGGCGTATCCGAGAATACTATCTGCATGTCTTCCGTATTCAGAATACCCATGATACGATGACGGGTTGTCTGCGCCTTGAATGTTGCGATGGAGATTCGCTCTCCCACCAGCAAATTCATCAATGTAGATTTCCCCACATTGGGGTTTCCCACGATGTTTACAAATCCTGCCTTATGCATACTTTCTTATTGTTTAATGGGCTACAGACAAAAAAACGCATCGAAAAAGAGGATGCGTTTCTTTGTATTTGTAGCTATTTGGTTTCTTCTTATTTGCTACCACCATCATAACCCCACTTCACATAAACGGCTCCATAAGTAAATCCGGCGCCGAATGCCGTGAATATCAGGTTATCTCCTTTCTTCAATTGTTTTTCGTAATCCCAAAGGCACAACGGGAGCGTAGCACCACTGGTATTACCATAACGCTGAATATTAATCATCACCTTCTCCAAAGGAACTTCCAAGCGAGATGCCACGGCATCAATGATACGCAAATTGGCCTGATGCGGAATCACCCAGTCAATATTGCTTTTGTCCAAACCGTTGTTTTTAGCAATCGTGGCGGTAATTTCCGACATATTTGAAACAGCATACTTGAACACTGTTCTTCCTTCCTGATAAAGATAATGCATTTTATGATCTATCGTGAAATAAGAGGGCGGACATACGGAACCACCGGCTTTCATGTGAAGGAAAGGAAGTCCTTTGCCATCGGTTCTCAGGATAGAATCCATGATACCGTAATCTTCCGTAGTGGCTTCTACCATACATGCAGCTGCGCCATCGCCAAAGATAGGACACGTAGCACGGTCTTGATAGTTCACCATAGACGACATCTTATCTGCACCGACAATAATCAGTTTTTTATGTCTCCCCGAAGCGATAAGAGAAGCAGCTACCTCCATGGCATACAAAAAGCCACAACAAGCAGCCTGCAAGTCGAATGCGAAAGCATTCTTCAATCCCAATTTATCGCACAGGATAGAAGCTGTCGAAGGGAAATGATAGTCAGGAGTAGTTGTAGCTACAATAATCGCATCAATGTCATCCGGATTAGCACCAGTCTTTTGCATCAGCTGTTTGGCAGCCTTACGTGCCATATACGAAGTACCCAATCCTTCCTCATTCAAGATACGTCTTTCTTTAACTCCGATTCGAGTCATAATCCATTCGTCATTGGTATCTACCATTCTTGAGATTTCCTCATTGGTCAAGACATAATCAGGTACATACCCGCCGACTCCTGTTATTACTGCATTTATTTTTTCCATCATTCCAAATAAATTAGCGTATATACTTTTTATAAAAACAGCCGACAGAGCCGAAGCTCGCCGGCTTTATTCTATAAAACGTTCTAAACGCGTTTAAAAAAGGCTACTGCTTATACAGCAGCTTCTTTTACGATTGCCAACTTTCCTCTATAATAACCGCAAGCTCCACACACAGTGTGATAAACATGCCATTCGCCGCAGTTAGGACAGATAGCTAAAGTAGGAGCAACTGCTTTATCGTGAGTTCTTCTCTTTGCAGTTCTCGTTTTTGATTGTCTTCTTTTAGGATGTGCCATTTTTTCTAAACTTTAATTATTATCTAATATTTTCTTTAATTCATTCCATCTCGGATCTATTTCTTGAGAATCGTCATTCAGATTCTCTTCTTCGGGAAACTCTTCTACTCCCAATCCTTCATCCTCCTCATCGGCCGTCGAGCGCAAGTGTTTGCTCAGCTTGCCCACCATACCTTTGTTGCATTTCCCCGGAGCATGCACATGCTTGATAGGAATATTCAAGGCTATAAACTCATAGATAAACCATGCGACGTTGATATATCCATCCTCTTCCGGCACCACGACTATTTCACCTTCTTCTGTAAATGAAGAGCCTAATTTTACTTTCAGCACGTCTGACGTTGAGATTGGCAATTCCATCTCATCCAGACAACGATCGCACAGAACAATCACATAACCGTCCGTTTGAAACCCCAACAAGTATAAGCCGGATGTCTTTCTTACATTCAGCTCCACCGTCAGTTTTCCCTTTTGCACTTCCGGTCCATCCAAATCTATGAAGAATTGATTATCCAACGCAAACTCATACTTTGCAGAGTCTGCCGTCATATTTTTCAATTCTACCTTATATTTATCAAACTTTCCCAAAGCAATACTATATAAATCGGGCGACAAAGATACAAATAATATTCAATTATTATACCATAAATAGCAGATATTTTTAACTTTAACTCTCTTTTTTGAGGCTTTTTAAGTTGATATAGGTGGTTGTTTCCGCCCATTAAGATATAAAAAAAGTTCCCCTTGATTATAGAATCAAGAGGAACTCCGGATAAAACGG
>JAUNIV010000058.1 GCA_030523385.1 Bacteroidales bacterium
TAGTTTCTTGCAAGATTTCAAAGCATTTGCCATGCGGGGTAACGTGATTGACATGGCTGTCGGTGTTATAATAGGTGGTGCGTTCGGAAAGATTGTCTCTTCCATCGTGGCCGATGTCATTATGCCTCCTATCGGTTTATTGGTGGGCGGTGTAAACTTCACAGACTTAAAACTGGAGATGAAGCCTGCCGAAGTAGTGGATGGAGTGGAACAGGCTGCTGTTACCTTAAATTACGGGAACTTCCTGCAAGCCACGTTCGATTTTATCATCATCGCCTTCTCCATATTCTTATTTATTAAATTGCTGGCCCAATTAAACAGAAAGAAAAAAGAAGAAGCTCCGGCACCTGCCGCACCTCCTGCTCCCAGCAAGGAAGAAGTGCTGCTGACCGAGATACGCGATCTATTGAAAAAGCAAGCCGAAAATAAGTAATACCCGACAATGATATAACGCAATTTGCGGAAGATGCATATTGCAGGTATCGCACTTACTTTTCAGACCCTCAAACAACTAAGATGTACATCGACAAACGAAAATAGTTTTTTTCAGAATATTGAAATGAGGGTGTATCAAAATTCTGATGCACCCTCAGATAATTCCCTCCTTTATGCATGTCGCTTTCATAACGATAAATACTGAATTTTGATACTTTGAAACGGGAGATTTGACGCCTTGAAAAAAATTTTTGCTCCTTTAAAAAAATTTTTTGTACGGTCAAAAAATCAGTTTGATACCGTGAATTACAGAAATAACCTTTAAGAGTTTTTGCCGCTGTCAGCACGGATTAAATGAAAAAGCCGGGAATCAACAGTTATCAGCAAAAGAAAAGAAAGAAATTCAAAAATAAACCGTACATTTGTCTTTGTCAAAAAACAAAACGTAAACAAACATGAAGAAACAACTATCCGCAGCATGTGTATGCCTGCTGATGGCTTCGGCCGCAGGACATGCACAGAGCTGGAAACCTTATCTGGAGGAAGCAAAGGCAGAAGCATACGGCAAGTTTGACTGTGTGACGTTGCTGGACAGCACGTTGGTGTCGGTGCAACCCACCGGACAAGGTTCTTTTGCCGTGAGTAAAGTAATCAGAGTACAGACTCCGAAGGGAGCCGTGGCACACAGGGTGTTGAAGTATGACTATGACCCGCTGACGGCTCATGCCGAATTTAAGCGCGTCAGCATCCATCGGGCTGATGGAACGACCCGCGAAGTGGACGTGACCCAGACATGCGACTACGCCGCGCCCGCACGGGCCATCTACTGGGGCGCACGGCAAATCATGATCGAAGTGGGAGCCTTGCAGCCCGGCGACATCATCGACTACGAAATAGCCAAAAAAGGATTCACTTACGCCCTGCTGGGCGACGGAATGTCCGAAGAAGATGATTCACGGTTCATTCCTCCCATGCGCGGACATTTCTATGACATTGTCCCCTTCTGGAGCAGCGACCCTACGGTGCGCAAAGTCTATAAGGTGGTGGTGCCCATGGAAAAGGAAGTGCAGTTCCAGTTCTATCAGGGAGAATGCGCTTCGTCCATGCGCTATGAGGACGGACAGAAGGCTTACACCTTTGCCATGAATGGCATGATGCCTTTCAATCGCGAGCCGAACATGGTGGACCTGTTTGATGCAGCTCCCAAACTGATGATGTCTTCTACGCCACACTGGAAAGACAAGTCGCTTTGGTTTAACAAGGTGAACGAAGACTATGGTAGCTTTGCCCCGCTGCCCGAAGCACAGAAAAAGGTGGACGAACTGCTGAAAGGCAAACGCACCGAAATGGAAAAGATAGCCGTGCTCACCCATTGGGTGGCAGACAACATCCGCTATGCTGGTATCTCGATGGGAAAAGGCGAAGGCTACACGCTGCACAACACGAAGATGAACTACACCGACCGCTGCGGTGTGTGCAAGGACATTGCCGGCACGTTGGTTTCTTTCCTTCGCATGGCGGGCTTCGAGGCTTATCCTGCCATGACAATGGCAGGCAGCCGGGTGGAGAGCATTCCTGCCGACCACTTCAACCATTGCGTGGCTGTAGTGAAACTGAGCAACGGCACTTATATGCCGCTCGACCCTACGTGGGTGCCTTTCTGCCGTGAGTTGTGGAGCAGTGCCGAGCAGCAACAAAACTACTTGCCGGGTGTGCCCGAAGGCTCCGACCTTTGTCTTACACCCGTATCGGCTCCCGAAAACCACTATGTGCGCATCAAGGCCGAAAACAGACTGGATGCTAACGGCACGCTGCGCGGCACGTTCACCCTTACGGCCGAAGGACAAAGCGACAGCAACATACGGCGCATCTTCACACAAGGCTTCCTCAGCCAGTGGCAGGCCGCTTTGGAAAAACAACTGTTGGCCGTATCGCCCAAAGCTCGGCTGACCGGCGTGGACTATGGCAAGAACCCCAAAGACTATCAGGCAGCCCCCATCCGCCTTACGTTCCGCTACGAGATTCCGGACTATGCCGTGAAAGGCGAAGGCGAAATGCTTTTCAAACCCCTCGTAATGAACAACCTCTACAACCAGGTACGCTCCTACCTGCGCATACGCACGGACGTGAAAGAGCGGGAGTACGGATTCAAGGACAGTTGTTCGCGACTCGTGGAACTGGATGAAACCATACAGTTGCCTTCGGGCTACACCTTGCTGAACGAGCCGAAGGAAGACACGCTGCAAGGCACCGGAGCCGACTTCGAGGGTTCACTCCGCCAAACGGGCAACCGTGTGACGCTGCACAACCGGCTGGCCTTGAAGAAGCGTGTGTACGAAGCATCCGACTGGGAGAGCTTCCGCAATGCGGTAGAGGCACACAAGGGATATGGAGATTATCTGATAATTAAAAAATGAGTAACGAAATGAAACGAATATACCATATTATATATATATGTTTGGGAATCTGCCTGCTGGCTGCACTCCCGGCAAACGCAGCTTCGGAGGCCGAATTCGGAAAGCTGTCGAGAACTTACACGCTGCATGCCGACGGCAGTCAGGAGATGCGGGTCTATAAAGAACTCACGCTCTTCACCCATACGGCAATGAACGGTTTGTATGGCGAGACCTTCATCGTCTATAATCCTGCCTATCAGGAACTCAAAATACATGATTCTTACACGAAGCAGAAAGATGGCAACATTGTCCGCACTCCTGCCAATGCCTTTGTGGAGGTATTGCCCGCTGCGGCTGCCGATGCGCCTGCCTACAACGGATTGAAGGAAATGGTGATTGTGCACACCGGACTGGAGTTGGGTGCTACCATCTATTTGGACTACTCCGTAGTGACACGTCCCGGCTACCTGCCCGAACTGGACGTGTGTACGCAGGTGGATGAGCTCTCCCCTATCAAGGAATACGTATGCACCCTGTATGTACCCGAATCCAAACCGCTGCATTATGCTTTGGTGAACGGAAACACTGCCCCCACCGTGAAAAGCGAGCAAGGCAACAAGGTGGTGACATGGACGCTGAGGAACGTACCTGCCTACTATCCCACAGAAGGCAATCAGGCACTGGCCGGCAACGTGCAAATGATCGTGGCAAACACGTATGCCTCTGCAGACGACGCACTGAAAGTGCTCCGCACACAGTTTACTGCCGCAGCCGGCAAGGAAGTGGCCGACTTGGCAAAACAACTGACCGAAGGAAAGCCAAAAGCCGAACAGGAAACCATCCTGAAGAATTACGTAAAGGGATTGGGCAACTGCCGCCTGTCGTTGGAACAGACGGGCTATCGCCTGCGCCCTGCCGCCGAGGTGATACGCACAGCATACGGCACGGAAGCCGAGAAGCTGAACCTGCTGGCCGGACTGCTGCAAGCTGTCGGACTGCCTGCTGAGGTAAAAGCGGCTTACTCCGTCAATACCGAAGCCGACAACTTTGGGCTGAGTACACTGAGCACCCTCTTCTTAGACAATCAGTCTATAGCCGACAGGCAGGACTATCAGCCCGTACTGACACTGGACGGACAGAAACCTGTGCTGAACGCTTCGGCTCCCATCGTGCAGACAGATACACTGAATGTGACAGCCGAAACGACTAAAGCACTGGCAGGCGGTTATCGTTTAGTGACACTGCCCCATGCTCAAGAAGGTATCGCACAAAACGGTTACGGACATGGAAGCAGTGAACGCAATGGCAACTTGCTGTTACCTCTCAAAGTCGATGAAACCTACACCTGCTTAGTCTGCCTGCCCGAAAACATGCAGCTTTGCACTCCGTCGAAGAAGGATGGAATGACCAGTCCCGTAGGTTCACTCCTCATCACGGTAGCTCCTGCCGGAGACAACCGAGTGGAAGTGGTGCGCTCGTTGAAGCTGAACAAACAGCTCATCACTCCGGCTGAATATGCCGCTTTCCGCCGCCTGATGTCGGAATGGGAGGACGGTAACAACACTGTCTTGTTGCTAAAAGACAAATAAAGTAACAGACCATCAATGTTATTTTCTGTAGGTGGTCACACGAGTGATGCTACTCCTTTTTCACTCTTGCACCATCTGTCACATACCGGATTCACACCGATTCGTATAAAATAACATTGCTGTCCTATAAAACTTTTTAAGCTACTGAAAAATTAGGGCTGTTTCCATTTGCAGGATTCAGCCCTAAATGGTTATTTGCTTTTACATTATTGAATATCCCAGTTTGACTATTGATTTCAGTGTTTCCTGAGAGGTATTTCGGTCATAGTCTTTTTCCTCTTCAGGCAGTTCATCATACGGAATAAGACATGAATGCCTCTTTTTCTTGTCATTTCTCTCTTCGCCGTATGTCCATCCTTGTTCCATGCGACTTTTAGCCCAGACTTCATGAACATTCTTTGCCAAATCTTCGGCAAGTGCCTTCAATTTGTCCGGCAGAATAACATCTGACGTATCAATTGGTTGTGGTATATATTTCTGTTTCATATATTGGGGTATTTAATTTTTATTATAGGATGGTTGCAAAGCTCATATTCTATCAGTCATATTATCTATTTCTCCAATTTTCCATGTAAGCATTCGATTCGACAGAGGAAATGGTGAAATTAGCCACTATAAGATTATTATTGAGGAAAATTTAAACAGGCTCTATGAATTTCTTAAAATTTATTCCGCAAATTGCATCAGATATAAAAAAAATCACTACTTTTGCACGCAGCAAACGCGACCGATTCCCTTCCGAAGAAGTCTGTTTGCTTCCTGATTGCAAATCAAAAAAAGATCCCGTAACATCCAAAAAAGGAGTGTAACCCTACCGTGTAGAGTCATGCACAAGGTGTGCCTCCTGTTACTTAAAACGATAAATGTAACATTTACTAATTAACTATACTTTATGTATAACATTATTCAATTAAACGACAAAGACTTGTCGGAATTACAAGTTATTGCTCAAGAATTGGGCATCACAAAAACCGATTCACTAAGGAAAGAAGATTTGGTTTATAAAATTCTGGATGAGCAAGCCATTGCCGGAGCATCCAAAAAAGCAGCGGCAGAGAAAGCTACAGAAGGACAACCACGCAAGAGGTCGCGTATCAGCGTCAAGAAAGACAGCGACAAGGTTTATACAGCTGACAAAGACAAGAATCCGAAAACAGAATCAGAGATAACTACCAATGTAGCCGAGGAAAACAAAGGAGCAGCACCTGCCAACACCGACCAACCGGCTTCCGAACAACCCGCCGAAGTAAAGACACCTAAGAAAAGAGGACGCAAGCCCGGAAGCAAGAATGCACCGAAAGTGAAACCGGTAGAAACACTGGCAGAAGCACCTCAGACAGAAGCTAAGGCTACGGAACCTGCCAACATTCAGCCAGCAGAAGAGCAGGCAAACGTCGCTGAAGAAGCAAGCAAGAAGGCAGAAGCAATGCCCGAACTGAAATTCGACAACGACTCCGATGATTTTATCCCCATAGAGGACCTTCCCTCTGAAAAAGTGGAACTGCCTACAGAACTGTTCGGCAAATTCGAAGCGACTAAAGCGGAGAACAATCCTACCACACCGCGTATGCAACCACGCCAATATCGTGAGCAAAACCAAAGAAACAACAATAACCCACGCAATAACTACCAACGTCAGGGTTATAACAACAACTATAACGACCCGGAAGGAAACAATCAGCAAGAAAAACGACAGGTAGAGAAACCTTACGAGTTTGAAGGCATACTGACAGGCTCAGGCGTGCTGGAAATCATGCCCGACGGATATGGCTTCCTTCGTTCGGCCGACTACAACTACCTTTCTTCGCCCGACGACATCTACGTGTCACAATCGCAAATCAAATTGTTCGGACTGAAGACCGGCGATGTGATAGAAGGTTCCATCCGTCCGCCCAAAGAAGGAGAAAAGTATTTCCCGCTGGTGAAGGTGATAAAAATAAACGGGCTGGAGCCAGGCTTAGTGCGCGACCGTATTCCGTTCGACCACCTCACGCCACTCTTCCCGGAACAAAAGTTCAAGCTCTGCAAAGGCGGCTACAGCGACAATATCTCCACCCGCGTGGTAGATATGTTCTCGCCCATCGGCAAGGGACAGCGTGCGCTCATCGTGGCTCAGCCCAAAACCGGTAAGACGACCCTGTTGAAAGACATCGCCAACGCCATTGCAGCCAATCACCCGGAGGTGTATATGATCATGCTGCTCATTGACGAACGTCCGGAGGAAGTGACAGACATGGCACGCAGTGTCAACGCCGAAGTCATCGCTTCTACATTCGACGAACCGGCAGAACGACACGTGAAGATAGCGGGCATCGTGTTGGAGAAGGCCAAACGCATGGTGGAATGCGGACACGACGTCGTGATATTCCTCGACTCCATCACCCGACTGGCACGTGCCTACAACACCGTGTCTCCGGCATCGGGCAAGGTATTGTCGGGTGGTGTGGACGCCAACGCCCTGCACAAGCCGAAACGCTTCTTCGGTGCTGCCCGTAACATAGAAAACGGTGGTTCGCTGACCATCATTGCCACTGCCTTGATTGATACCGGCTCTAAGATGGACGAAGTAATCTTCGAAGAATTTAAGGGTACGGGTAACATGGAATTGCAGCTCGATCGCAATCTGAGCAACAAGCGTATCTTCCCGGCTGTCAACATCGTGGCATCCAGCACTCGTCGCGACGACCTGCTGCTCAACAAGACCACGCTGGACCGCATGTGGATTCTGCGCAAGTATCTGTCGGACATGACTCCGATAGAGGCTATGGACTTCGTGAAGGGTCGTTTGGAGAATACCAAAGACAACGACGAATTCCTGATGAGTATGAATTCATAATTCCCCATCAACAAAAAGAAATGCCTTGCAAAGATATCCAATTATTTTGCAAGGCATTTCTTTTTAATCTCAAGCTATCGGTTTAAAAAGGCAAATCGTCCTTTTCGTCTGTAGCGGCAAAATCAACCGGAGCGGCAGGGGCTGCACCTACCGGCGGGAAAGGAGCACCCGCAGCAACAGGAGCCTGAGCACCTACGCGTTCCACCTTCCAGGCACGAATACTGTTGAACCAACGTCCGTTCCATTCACGGGCATCAATATCGAAAGAAACGGTCAGTTCTTCACCTGCCTGAATATTAAATTGAGCTATCTTATCGGCTCCGAACACATCGAAGCACATCTTGCGCGGATACTGGTCGTGCGTTTCAATCACATACTCCTGCACTTTCCATTCATTCCCTGTTTTTGAAACTCCTCCTCGCGGTTCGAGGACTGCTATTACTTTTCCTGTTAATTCCATTATAATATATTTTAATTTCGTCGCGAAAGTACACTTTTCCTTGCGAGAAAACTAATTTTTTCTGCTTTTTTTATGCCCGATACGTAATCTTTTCGTAACTTTGGCAGTTAAATGAATGCAGATAAACAGATTATAAATATAAGAATATAAAACTATGAAGTTCATCGTTTCAAGCACTGGATTATTCAGTCATTTACAGGCTATCAGCCGTGTTATCAACTCCAAAAATTCGTTGCCCATTTTGGACTGTTTCCTCATGGAGCTGAGAGATGGAACACTCTCTATCACGGCTTCGGACAGCGAAACCACCTTATCCACTTCTTTGGAGGTGAATGAAAGTGACGGAGACGGACAACTGGCCATCGCTTCCAAAACCATTCTCGATGCACTGAAAGAAATACCTGAGCAGCCACTCACCTTTTTGGTAGATACCGACAATCTGGAAATCACCGTGAAGTATCAGAACGGACAATACAGCCTGATGGGACAGAACGCCGACGAATACCCGCAGGCTCCGGGGTTGGGCGCCAACGCTGTCAATGTGACTTTGGATGCCGCCGTCCTGTCAAACGGCATCAACCGCTCTTTGTTTGCTACCGCCGACGACGAGCTTCGCCCAGTAATGAACGGTATTTACTTCGACATCACAACCGAAGACATCACCTTCGTGGCATCGGACGGACACAAACTGGTGCGCAACAAGACGCTGGCCGCCCACGGCGACGAGAAGGCTGCCTTCATCTTGCCCAAAAAGCCTGCCACACTGCTGAAGAACTTGCTGCCGAAAGAGCAAGGCGACATACAGATAGGTTTCGACAACCGCAATGCCACATTCACCATGGAGAATTACCAAATGGTGTGCCGGCTGATTGAAGGACGCTATCCCAACTACAACTCTGTCATTCCGCAGGACAATCCTTACAGGATAACCATCGACCGCGCTATGATGATCAGCGCCTTGCGCCGCGTGTCAGTCTTCTCTTCACAGGCCAGCAGCCTGATTAAGTTGGGGCTGAGCAAAGACCGCATCCAGATTTCCGCACAAGACATTGATTTCTCTACGTCGGCCGAGGAAACATTGATCTGCCAATACGACGGAAATCCTATGAGCATCGGCTTCAAATCGACTTTCCTGATTGACATACTGAACAACATCGCGTCGCAGGAAGTCATCGTGGAACTGGCCGACCCGTCACGCGCCGGAGTGATAGTGCCTGTGGAGCAAGAAGAGAATGAAGACCTGCTGATGTTGTTGATGCCTATGATGCTGAACGACTAAACCCTATATACACAGAATAGAATTATGAAATTGAACTTAAAGAACCCGCTCGTTTTCTTCGACCTTGAAACGACGGGAACCAATATAAACACCGACCGCATTGTGGAGATATGTTACCTGAAAGTATATCCCAACGGCAACGAGGAGGCAAAGACCATGCGGATCAATCCGGAAATGCACATCCCCGAACAGTCGTCGGCCATACACGGCATTTATGATGCCGACGTGGCCGACTGCCCCACGTTTAAGGAAGTGGCCAAAAACATTGCGCGCGACATAGAAGGCTGTGACCTGGCCGGATTCAACTCCAACCGTTTCGACATTCCCGTACTGGTGGAAGAGTTTCTGCGGGCGGGTGTGGATATGGACATGATGAAACGGAAGTTCATCGACGTGCAGGTGATCTACCACAAACTGGAGCAACGCACCCTGTCGGCTGCCTATAAGTTTTATTGCGGAAAGAACCTGGAAGACGCCCACACGGCCGAAGCCGACACACGTGCCACTTACGAAGTGCTGAAAGCCCAACTGGACCGCTATCCCGATGATTTGCAAAACGACATGGCTTTCCTGGCGGAATACTCCAGCTTCAACAAGAATGTGGACTTTGCCGGACGCATCGTCTATGACGACAACGGTGTGGAAGTGTTCAACTTCGGCAAATACAAAGGAATGTCGGTCAAGGAAGTGTTGCAGAAAGACCCCGGCTATTACAGCTGGATACTGAACGGCGACTTCACGCTGAACACCAAAAACGTATTGACCAAAATCAGACTGCGCGAGTCGGGAATGATGAAATAAACATGAAAGGAAAGAAAATAGTATTGGGCATCACCGGAAGCATAGCCGCCTACAAAGCGGCCGTGCTCATCCGGGGGCTCGTGAAGAAAGGAGCGGAAGTGCAAGTGGTAATCACTCCCGCCGGAAAAGAATTCATTACCCCCATCACCTTGTCGGCACTGACAAGCAAACCCGTCATCAGCGAGTTTTTTGCCCAACGGGACGGCACATGGAACAGCCATGTGGATTTGGGACTGTGGGCAGACGTGATGCTGATAGCTCCTGCCACCGCCTCTACCATCGGCAAGATGGCACACGGGATAGCCGACAACATGCTTATCACCACTTACTTGTCCATGAAAGCCCCCGTGTTTGTGGCTCCTGCCATGGACTTAGACATGTTTGCGCATCCTGCCACGCAGCACAATCTGCAGATTCTCCGCTCATACGGCAATCACATCATAGAACCGGCTGAAGGCGAACTGGCCAGCCACTTAGTAGGCAAAGGACGCATGGAAGAACCGGACAAGATTATCGAAGTGTTGGAAGCATTCTTCGCCGCACAGCAGGATCTGAAAGGAAAGAAAATACTTATCACAGCCGGTCCTACCTACGAGAAGATTGACCCCGTGCGCTTCATCGGCAACTACTCTTCGGGCAAGATGGGATTCGCACTGGCCGAAGAATGTGCCGCCCGTGGAGCTGAGGTGTCGCTCGTAAGCGGCCCCGTCAACTTGCAGACACATCATCCGGGCATACGCCGCATCCCTGTGGAAAGTGCCCGACAAATGTACGAAGTCGCTTTGAGTGAGTATGCCGATGCTGATGCAGGCATCTTGTGTGCCGCCGTGGCCGACTTCACACCGGAGACAGTGGCCGGACAGAAAATCAAAAGGGAGAAAGACGACCTCCTGCTACGCCTTGTGC
>JAUNIV010000059.1:0-8709 GCA_030523385.1 Bacteroidales bacterium
CAGTATCATCATGTCTGTCATGAAGGACACATGATCTACATACCAAATATCCAGTTCGAATTTCTTTCTCCAGCTGATATCATTTCTTCCATTCACCTGTGCCCATCCTGTGATGCCGGGACGTACTTCGTGCCTTCTTGCCTGTTCTTCACTATACAGAGGCAAATATTGCACCAATAGTGGACGAGGACCGATCAGCGACATATCTCCTTTCAGTACATTAAAGAGCTGTGGCAGTTCATCTATGGACATACTGCGGACAATCTTCCCTATGGACGTCATTCGCAAGTTGTCGGGTAATAACTTTCCATGTTGATCTTTCCGGTCATTCATGGTTTTAAATTTGATAATCTTAAATATCTTCCCGTCCTTTCCCGGACGTTCTTGCAAAAAGAATATGCCCTCACGCCCATGGGTTATGGCAAGCAACAGGATGGTTAATAATAGCACCGGAGAACTCAATAATAATAGAAGAGCAGCTATCAGACAGTCCAGCGGATGTTTGAAATAACGAGTATATCTATTTTTTTTCATGGCTGTACATTCTTCTTTATCACTTTGCATGGTGAGCCATACGCCACCACTCCGTCGGGAATATCCTTGCATACCACCGAACCCGATCCGATGATACTCCATTTCCCTATTTTGATTCCCGGGTTAACTACCGTTCCGGCGCCTACCCATGTTCCTTCCCCTACCTGTACATTGCCGCATAATGTGGCATGTGGCGAGATATGTACATAGTCTTCCAACACACATTCATGGTCAATAGAGGCACCGGTATTAACGATGCAATGTCTGCCTATACGACAGTCGCTTTGCAGTATGCTCCCTTGCATGACAACGCTGCCTTCGCCAATCTTGGCACGGTCAGAAACGATGGCACAGGTAGAGATAGCCGTACCAAAGACCGAATTCTTTTGAGACAAGCGCTCAGCTATTTTCTTCCGGATACTATTGGAACCAATACTGACAAGTACCGGCGAGATTCGTGCTTGGCCACCGGAGAGAACGTGATGCCCCATCCATTCCTGTATATGCGGATTATCGTCTATGATGCCCGATAGTTCGATGCCATTTTCTTTCAGCACATCCATAATCACTTTGGCGTGCCCGCCGGCTCCATATAAATACATAATGGTCAGTCTTTATTTTATAAGATTTGAAATTTGTTCTTGATATACATTTCCCAAAGCATCCCATAGCATCCGGCGGTCATACCTTTGAGCAATCCGGAGCCGGGCATTTTGAGCCAGTTGTTCTGTGAATCGGGGAGAAGAGATAAAATTCCGCATGGCCCGATACAGGCATTCGCTGTCGTGAGAAGGAATGATGACGCCATTTCTTCCGTCTTCAATAATCTCGTTGCACCCATTTATGTCCGTTACAATGCAGGGAAGTCCCATGGCTCCGGCTTGCAGTACCACATTGGGAAATCCTTCCCGATAACTGGGAAACACAAATGCATCTGCTGCCGCTAAAAAAGGTCGGATGTCCTCCTGCCATCCCATAAACTTTATTGCCGGATGCCTGTGTATGCATGCTTCTGTTTCCGGTGTTACCGGATCCAATTCACTCTCAAAGTTTCCCACCAGCCAGAGACGGCAGTTCCTGAATTCCTGTTGCAGGCGGACAAAAGCTGATACCAGTTCGTCGATACCTTTGTCATGCACCAGCCGTCCTACAAAGCAGAATACGAAACAAGTATCATCGCGGTAGATTTTCGCTTTTTCCATCACTTCCGGTGTCCGGTCGAAGTAAGTAAGGTCAATTCCGTTGATGTTGCCGTTACCGATAAGGTGCAGTGCACGTTTGGTGATGTGAAAGTGTTCCAAATCTTTCTTCACACCATTCCCTTCCGGATTGATGTAGGTTGCACAGGCACAGGTCAGCCGGTCCGTTGCAATCAACAGCCGCTGTTTCCAGCCCGTAGTTGAGGGGAATATTAACCCCGTGAAGGTGTGAATCCTGACAGGAATCCGACACAATCGGGCCGCCATCATGGCCAGTAACCCCGCTTTGGGTGTCAGTGAGTGGACTATCTGCGGTTTTTCTTTACGGAACAGGGCAATGAGCCTTATCAAAGCTATCAGGTCTTTCAACGGGGCAATGTGGCGTTCCATGGGTATGGCACAGGTCCGGACACCTTCTCTTTTCGCTACTTTCTCCAGTGCTTCTCCGGGTGATGACACGGCTAATACTTCATAAGTTTCAGCCAACATCTTCAATTGCCCTTGCAGTAGCAGATCAAGCGAGAGCGGAATGGTGGATATACGTATTACTTTGGGCTTCATATTAATCATGTAAAGAAAAGTAGGCTGCTATCCTTCTTACTTCCAAATGTTAAAATAGAAAGCAAATGCATAAAACGCCAAGAGAGCATATCCCAGCATCTTCTCATGATTTATCCAGAAACGCTCTTTCATGAACGGATAAATGAGTACGATCGGCATGATAAACCATGAAAGCTGTGCAAAACGGTTGGAGTAAGCTGCACGGATTACGAACACCCAAAAAGCATTTGTCACTAAGAAAGTATTGTATATCCAATGATAATACTCATCCTTGAAGTTTCGTCGGAAAATAAAATAATAACCTACTGCCACACCCATACTATTGTATAACAGAAAATCCCAACGAAATATCATACTCATCTGGATTATCTCACCAATCATGTTATCACCTGTCAGATAACCGGAGAAACGTTCATCCCCAGCCATCAGGTTCAGTCCGGCCAAATAAGCTTGGATACGTCCTCCTATGGCATACGATACACACACACAGGCCACCCATCCCGCAAGATACCAATAGCTGTTTTTGATAAACCAAGCCAATACTCCTGCTCCAATCATCAGATAGATAGAGTTGTGGATACCAGCTGCCAACACGCACAGCCCGATCATGACAGGCCACCGGTTGACATACGTCATGGCAAGGATGAACAACGAGGCTCCCATACCGTTTCGGATGCCGTTTACGCCATAACTCCAAAAGGTGAACATGCTGAGTATAACCAAAAAAGGAATATAGTAATACCCTTTGAAGATGCGCAACATCGCCAGCCAAAGCGAGCCTATATAAACAGTGGCACACAACAGGAAAAACAAGTGAATGTTGCTGTATTTAGCGAACCATTGCATCAGGTTACTAAACAGCCATTCCCCTTCCCATACCCAAACAAACGGTTCGTGAGAGTGTTGAATCTCATAAAATCCTTTGGCATAGTTTACCGTGTCACCAAAAAAAACGCTAACAGGACGCAATCCCATATAAAGGATTAGCAGCACGGTGAAAAGGATGCCCCATACGGCATTGAGCGATACAGTATCTTTTTTCAGAATGCTACCCGTATGACACTGCCAAAAGGCAACCAGCACCATGCACAATATGGTTATGTCAAAATAATGCGTATATTCGTATATAGGTATAAAGTCTATCATATTTCGTTGAAAATACTAAAATTCACTTATTAGTTTTTATTTAGTCTTGGCAATATGAAAGGAATGAAAAAAACATTGGTATCCCCATTCATATATACGTATGAGATATGGAGTCGAAAAAATGAATCGGAGTATCGTTCCCATTTTTCCAGTATTCCTCAGTGGAAGTACATTCATATTTTGTAATTGTTTTTTCATCCGGCAAAACTCCGAAATCGAATAGTCAGAAGACAATACACGGCTCATAAAAGGGATAAACTGGCTTTCAAGGAGGCAGCGTAAGCCTTGAAATAATCTCGGATCGGAACACTTACAGATTTGGGTCTGTTGGGAGAATTCTCTAATAAGGATAAGATAAGATTCTATTGCTTTCCTAATGAATTTTTTATCACGCCGATGAATGGCAGATCCCGTATGCATATCATATCGATACAGGCAGGATGATACTTTTCTAATTTTAGGGTTCTTCAAATAAACATGTAGGCAAAACAGCACATCTTCAGCTATCACTAGACCTGGAGTAAAAGACAGATGGTGCATACATAGGAAAGAACGCTTGAACCAGTTGTTGACAATGAGTATAGACATACGTGCAATTCTCAAAAGTTCCAGTCCGCACATTTCATAATATACCTTACCTTCTACACGATTGTTTTCTATAAAATTACGTTTTGTCTTTTCGTCCAAAGTGATGGAAGAAAAAGACAAAATGTCTAAAGACACATCCAAATGGTTATCTGCCAAATAGCGGAATCCTCCAGGAATCAAGTAATCATCGGCATCCACGAAGCAAACATACTCTCCGACAGCCTTCTCCATTCCTTTGTTGCGGGTATATGCTACGCCCTTGTTTTCATGAGAGAAGACTTTTATTATATCCGGAAATCGGGAACAGTAATTTGAACAGATCGCAAGTGAACTGTCTGTAGAACCGTCATTGACGAGGATAATCTCATATTCTCCACTATGCAATCCCTGTGCAAGCAAAGAATCCACGCAACGCTCAAGGAACATGGCTGCATTATAAACGGGAACGATGATGGACAATAATACCTTGGAATGTTTTTCTGTATTCATCATAAAACAAGATCAGTATTTTAGTTTAAAACATTGATTATATATCTTTTCATACCTTTCGGCCATATCCTTTATGTCATATTGCAAAGCCCGTTCCCGACATCGAGTAGCCACTTGCTTATACAACTCGTCATCTTCGCAAACCTGCCTGATGAGTGTTGCCAACCGTCGGTCATCCTCATGCGGAAAAAGCAAAGCAGCCTTTCCGGCTATTTCCCTTAGCCCATCCACATCACTGGCAATAAAAGGTTTCCCGGAACACATCCCCTCGATTGCAGAAAGCGGCATTCCCTCGTAATGAGAGGAAAGTACTGTTACATCAGTTGTCGCCAATAACGAAGGAATATCCGAACGGTTTCCTAAGAATACGATTCTGTTGTTCAATCCCATTTCCGATGCTAACTCTTCGCAATCCGCACGGCATTCCCCATCACCCGCTAACCACAATCGGTAGTCATCAGGCAGCAGTTGCATGGCACGTATCAATGTAGGTTGGTCTTTCTGTTTGCGGAAAGCACCGACCATGATAATAATATACTTGGCATCAAATCTGTTTCGGATTGTATTATCGGGCAATGCCTCAAAAAAACGTTGTAAGTCTATTCCATTAGGAATGACATGCATTCTTTGAAACAGGCGTGCATCATCCAATGCTTTTGCCAGGTTTTGTTTGGCTTCATTGCTCACGCAAATGATATGACGATATTTACCATACATCCATCGGTCTATCCCACGATACCATTTCCATGCGCGGCGACGGTTGGAAGTGTTATGTTCTGTGGTCACAAGCACATGGGTAGGAGACTGATATGCCAAAGTTGTAAACAACTGACACGATGTATTGTGTGTGTGCACAATGTCAAACGGACGTTTCAGAAATCTTTTTAACTGGAATATATGCAGTGGATTATACATATTCCGGAAGCCCTTTCCCAACGCATGAATAGCAATACCTTGCCGTTCCAATTGTTCGTAGAAAGGAGTACGCGTTCCATCAAAAAGAAGTAGTTCTACCTGATGTCCCTGTCTTTGCAAGCGTGGTAGGAGATCAACCAGTAGACGTTCGGCCCCTCCGGTGCGGAGGGAAGTAATGATATGCAGAATCTTCATTATTTTAACACATAGTTTCGGATATTCTTGTAAACAGTGGAATGCACGAACGACCAACCATCTTTCCACCCTTTTAGGTACAAGGGAATCATGCTGTATTTCCTCATTACGACGGCCGCCCCACACGCTACAAATAATAGCCACAGGGTTTTCAATGCAAAGCCTATCACAGCACTCCATTGCTCAATAGCGGTAGTGTTGCCCGGATGGAAACAAGTTCGGCACCAGATGATAAACGAGGCTTTCGTGCGGATATACATCCGTTGGGGACTTTTCCTGAATGCACTGCTTGAAGAGCCACCGTCAAGATTTTCTACATCCGAATCGTAAAGGATTCCTAAACGAAATCCATTCCTGTACAATTTATAAAAGCTAAGTACATCTTCCCCATAAGGAAACCCTAACTCATCCAACCATAATTCATCTTTCAAATGCAATTGGTGATATACACTCTTTCGCCATAAAGAAGCCGGCCCGGCGCAACTCTGCGACCAATAGAACGAATGGACAGGGCTATTATTATAAGAAAACGATCCGTTGCGATGTATCTTAAAAGCCCATGTGTGGCTATAGTGGGGAAACACCAGATTGGTGACCGCCGCATATATCTTTGCTTTCACACTCATTTCGTGATTTTTGAACGTATCTGCCCCCACGCAATCAGCTCCATGCTCTTCCATCGCTTTCAACATCCGTTCCGCGCTGTCTGGAGCCAGCCTCACATCATCATCCAGCATCAGGATGCAGTCGCTTGTAATTTCATCGTAAGGAAGGATACGCTGCGCCATCATTCCTTTCTTCACCCACACATATTCCTCGCGCCCCACGGTAAAATCTGGACGGGGGTATCCTTTGGCAATATATACGATTACCTTTTCCGGCTGTATGGTTTGCCGGGTGATGGAAAGGAGTTCTTCACGGAATTTCCATCCGCTTGTCCCCAATGTACGTATGGCAACGGAATAAGTTAGCATCCTTTATGTTTAATATAGCAAGACAAAAGCCATCCTGGCAATACTGCAAAAAGGGTAAGAGCCTTGCAGGGCGACTGTCTCAGCCAATCTTTGTCCTGTGCGATGATACAACTGGATACATAGTGTATCGCACAACGCACTTTGTTGGCAAAGGTATTATGTTTCAACTTCATTTCCAGCCTGCGCATTTTGGCAAAGCTGCGCGGACTGTCCATGTATTGCCGGAATATGTTTCGAGACATACTGCCGTTCTCTTGGTATTCCACGAAACAAAGGTTTTCGTTCAGCACCAGCAACGGGTATTCGTCGCACACCTGGAGTAACATATATACCGGATTGAAGTTCTTTTCGCCGGGAAATCCCGTCTGCGGGGCTACTTTGCGCATCAGGTCCGTACGCATCGCCTGTTTGGCGTCGCCCCGATGTATGCGCTTCGTATAAAAGTCAAGATAATAACACGTTTCCAGTCCATCGGGAAATTTCCCGCCTATCGGTTGATGGCTATCCGAATAATAATCCAGTCCGATGATACCCGCATATTTCTCGCTTCCGCGCTCCCGCCAGGTCCGCACAATCAGCTCCACGGCATTGTCCGGCATGTAGTCGTCACTGTCTATACATACGTTCAATTCCGTCCGTATGTGGGCGTATGCCGCGTTATATCCTGTATAAAGTCCGCCGTTCTCCTTGTAGATATAATGAATCGGAATCCGGTTTTCACGGATGAATCCCTGCACTAATTCGCGGGTGTTGTCCGTAGAACCGTCGTCAACGACCAGCCATTCAAAATCCTTGCAAGTCTGACGGCACAGGCTTTGGTAAGTACGTGCCAACGTATGGGCACGGTTGTAAGTAGGTGTAAATACAGTCAGCGTTCTCATTGCATTATCAATACATAAATTGCATGTTTATAATAACATCCGCACGCTCATCTTCTCATGCACTTCTCCAACAACCGCCCCACTTCCGTCCGCCATGCGTGCAGGTCTCTCTCTGTCTGTTCGCAGAGCGTGGGATGGGCATCCCGGTAGCGCTGGATGCGCGACTCGTAATGTTCTTCTATCAAACGATTGGCTCCCAAAAACTGGACAAGGGAGAAAGGCTTCACGGGCTTTCCTTCTTTCACCTTGCCAAAAGACACCGTGAGTGACACGGAGGATGTCCTCCGCCTTACGGCCTCCTATGCCCAGATGTTCCATGCGCAGCACCACCAGGCGGGTGAGCGACATGGCATGTTCAGTCATTTCTGTCAACTCCATCAATACGTAAACCTTAAAAAAAATATATATTGTCCGATTTCGGACGATTATTTGCACAAGTCTTGCATTCTGAAGACCTTTGCGCCCGCAAAATCAAACAAAATTTATATAAGAAAAAAATGATACAACTAAACCCATTTAACATGTCCTTTTTCGACGCTCCGATTGCTCCCCTGAAGGATGCCGGAGGAAAAACAGTACGTCATGCCACCATTGTGCCGCGCGCCACCGTCACACTTGAACAGGTGTACCGGGTCATCACCGGCAGCGAATGGCTCCGACAACTCACCGCACAGGTGCGTGCAGCCGACGACCTGCGCACCGCCAAATCCTCGTTCCTGCCATACGTCACCCCCTGTGGCGTGTTCAGCCGCAGGGGAGGAGATCACCTGACGGGATTGTCCGGTCTCTTTCCGATAGACGTCGACCACCTGGACACCGAACGCGAGGCACGCGAATTGTGCCGCCGGCTTTTCAAAGACCCCGTGCTCCATCCCGCCCTCTGCTTTGTCAGTCCCGGCGGGAGGGGTGTAAAAGCCTTCATACCCTGCCACGCCACCGACCGGACGCCCGACCCCGCCTTCCACGCTGTCGAAAGTATCCGTTGGGCCATGCACTACGTGCAGGCCGTTTACGGCACCGCCGATGCCCCCGCAGGCAAAGGCGTGGATCCTTCGGGCAAAGACCTGGCTCGCGCCTGCTTCCTGAGCCACGACCCCGAAGCATTGATGAGATAACCATCGGGCATTCATAAAACGACAAATCAACAACGGTTCTTTCACCCGTAGGGGCGGATTGCATCCGCCCGATGACACCCACGTGAATGCTTTCGGGCGGATGCAATCCGCC
>JAUNIV010000059.1:8719-10696 GCA_030523385.1 Bacteroidales bacterium
GGGGTTTTGAACCCGCCGTTTTACACCCTGTTTATTTCTTGGGGGCGTATCCAATCCGCCCCTACGGGTAAACAAATAATAATTTTTAAAAACAAAACAATTATGAACAATCAATCATTAGACGACCTGCGCCACCTGACGGAAGCCGTCTGCGCGGCAGGGGCAGACATCGCCCCCACTTATCGTGAATATGTCCAACTGGCCTTTGCCATCGCCACCGACTGCGGCGAAGCAGGCAGGGCGGACTTCCATACCCTCTGTTCGATTTCGTCCAAATACGACGCACAAAATGCCGACCTGCTGTTCGACAGCGCACTGCGCACCCACAAGGGCGACGTACACTTAGGCACTGCCTTCCATCTGGCCCAATGTTGCGGCGTGGGGGTGCATCCACCGGCGGAAAGCGGGAGCACACCCGATGAAAAAAGTGCAAAAGTGCAGAAAAGTGCAGTTCCGTTTTCTCACACACGCGCGCGTGATAAGAAATACGAGGGAATGAAGAACGAAGAATTAAGAATGCAGAACGACTACGACGATGCATTCGACGGTGATGAGCAACTGTCGAAAGAGGGGCCCGAACCTTATGTTCCCCTGCCCACTTTCAGGCAGGACTACGTATGGCCCGACCTGCTGAACCGCATCGTCTCCTACGGCGAGCGGCCCGAACAGCGCGACGTGCTGCTGTTGGGCGGACTGACCGTGTTGGGCGCCTCGCTGAGCCATACCGTCCGGTGTCTCTACAGCCGCAAGTGGCAGTCGCCCTGCATGCAGACCTTCGTCGTGGCTCCTTCGGGCACCGGCAAGAGCGCGCTCACATGGGTACGCCTGCTCGTAGAGCCCCTGCACAAACGCATACGCACACAAACGGCCGAGGCCATGAAGGAATATCGCCGCAAGAAAGCCGAATATGACACATTGGGCAAGGAACGGAGCAAACAAGAACCGCCCGTGGCACCGCCCAACAAAATGTTCCTCATATCGGGCAACAACTCCGGCACGGGTATCCTGCAGAACCTCATCGACTCCGACGGCAGGGGCATCATCTGCGAAAGCGAGGCAGACACCGTATCGGCGGCCATCGGCACCGACTATGGCAACTGGAGCGATACGCTGCGCAAGGCTTTCGACCACGACCGCCTGTCGTACAACCGACGCACCGACCGCGAGTATCGCGAAGTGGAGAAGAGCTACCTGTCCGTGCTCCTGTCGGGCACTCCGGCACAGGTGAAACCGCTCATCCCCTCGCCCGAAAACGGTCTCTTCTCGCGTCAGAATTTCTACTATATGCCTCACGTGCGCTCCTGGAGCGACCAGTTTGCCGAAGACGAGACGGACGTGGAAGAAGAGTTCAGGCGCATGGGACACGAATGGTGCGACCGCCTGGAGGAGCTTCGCCGGCAGGGTGTGTTCAGCCTGAGGCTGACAAAGGAACAGAAAGCGGAGTTTAACTGCTATTTCAAAGATTTGTTTCATCGTTCGGGCATGACCAACGGTGATGAAATGAACGGTTCGGTAGTGCGTCTGGCCATCAACGTGTGTCGCGTGATGTCGGTGGTGGCTTTGCTGCGAAGCCTCGAAGTTCCCTCACTGTCGGTGCCCGACACGGGACAGGCAAAAGACAACCTGAAGGACGGCATCATCACGCGCTGGCAACTTTCCATCACCGACGAGGATTTCCGTGCCGTGCTTTCACTGGCCGAACCGCTCTACCTGCATGCCACGCACATCCTGTCGTTCCTCACTCCGGTGGAGGTCACCAGCCGCAGCATAGCCGACAAGAATATGCTTTTCGCCGCCATGGACACAGAGTTCACGCGCAAGCAGCTGCTGGCAAAAGCCGAAGAGATGGGTATTCCTAAGGAAACGGCTGCAAGCTGGCTCGGACGTCTCTTACAAAGAGGAGCACTGGCCAAAACGGATGAACGTGGGAAATACCGCAAGGAAACGAAATAAATGAAGAACGGGATTTAATGAAGA
>JAUNIV010000060.1 GCA_030523385.1 Bacteroidales bacterium
TGACTGCCTCGGTGGGTTCAAAGAGCGTGAGCGGTACACAGTATGGAGACGTGACGATTACAGTCATAACTTCTAACCGTGATCATACAGGAGGCGGATCGCAAGGATAACAAACTACAAGAATCAAAACTTACAGTCATTGGGAAGTGGTGTTTGTCATATCGACAGACACCACTTCTTTTTTTAACGTCGCATGTATTTCTGCCAATAGGCTAGCGTAAGCAAGGCCAGTGCTCCACCTACGTATCCAATGTATGAAATGGAGCCGTAAGTGCATACGGCGCCACCAGCCAGCGTGCCGCACCCTATTCCCAAATTAAAGATACCCGAGAAAATGGACATGGCTACGGAAGTGGCGTTCTGAGGGGTATTGTTTATCACTTCTGCCTGCATGGCTACGTTAAAGGCTGTGACCGTAACGCCCCACAAAGCACACAACAAGATGACCGTATAGGCATTGAAAGACAACGGTGACAGCAATGAAAGACAGATAAAGATGCCGAGGATGACAGTGCCCGTGAAGGCTGATGGATTCTTGCCATAGAATTTGGAGAAAGCGAGACTGCCCAGTATGCCTGCGCCACCAAATATCATCAGCGTAGTGGTTATCCAACTGTCTTTCAGCTCTGCCACCTGTTTCAAGAAAGGTTCGATGTAGCTGTAACCCGTGTAATACGAAGTGGCTATTGCCAGTGAAAGTATGTAGATATTGATCAGCATACGGTTTTTAAGCAGTTCGGGAAGTTTGTGCATGGAGAAACCGCCGCGACTGGGCACTTGAGGCAATACAAACGAAAGATATAAGAATGTGGCGAAAGCAAAAATACCCACACACAGGAATGTCATTCTCCACCCGATGTGCAGACCGATGATACGTCCTAACGGCAAACCAAAGATCATGGCCACGGAGGTGCCTGTCACAATCATGCTCAATGCCAAAGCCCGATGTTTGTCGGGCACTATGCGGACTGCCAAAGGAGAAACAATAGACCAAAACACAGAGTGGGTGCAGGCAACCCCGATGCGCGAAATCATCAGCATGCCATATTGGCTTGAAACAGAAGACAGCACCTGAAAACCTGTAAACAGAAGGATTGTACCGAGCATCAGTTTGCGCATCTCCATTTTCGAGACGAGCAGCATGAGCGGTAATGACAGCAGCATGACAATCCATGCATAAACCGAGATGAGCATACCGGCATGTGCTTCGGTGGTGTGGAAATCGGCAGCAATGTCTGTCAGCAATCCGATAGGAATAAATTCCGATGTGTTGAAAATAAAGGCCGAACATGTCAGCCCGACCAGTGGAAGCCAGTCTTTTAAAGACATATCTTTTTTCATACCTTAATATATAATACCTTGAAAACCTTTGTTACCTTGAATTTGATTATGCCATTCCTCTTACGTTCAGAAAGAAATACACTCCGGTGGCAATCATCAGCATGCCCAGTACGGCATAAAAGAGCCGTGCCCGCTGTCGTCCCACGTTGTGTACCATGAACTGCGTGTTTTGTGCCGTAAAGAACCAGTCCCAGTTGAACAGGGCTGCCAGAATAGCCAACAGCCCTACCAGGACGAATATGCCCTGAATGAGATAGTGCATTCCCATAATCATTCGGCTGCTTCGAAACGCACGCTACGGCTTCCGTCCTCGTTTTCTTGGATGTCCACCCGAACGGCATTGCCCGGCAACACCTCTTCCACCAGCTCGGGCCACTCGATGAAACAAAGGGCGCCGCTATAGAAATAGTCTTCGTAGCCCATGTCGTACACCTCTTCCAGTTTCTTGATGCGGTAGAAGTCGAAATGATAAATCAGTTCGCCTGCATCGTCCGAACGATATTCATTGACAATGGCGAATGTGGGCGAATTGATAACGTCCGTCACGCCTAACTCTTCGCATACGGCTTTGATGAAAGTGGTCTTTCCGGCACCCATCTTTCCATAGAAAGCAAACACCGTATTGTCACCCATGGCTGCCACAAACTGCCGGGCAGCTTCGTGGATAGTGTCTAAAGAATTGATTCTAATTTCCATATTCCTTGATTTGATTGATTCTTTTTTGTCTGCAAAGGTACATGCTTTTCCCTATTTTGCAAAGTACATAAATGAGGATTGAGAAAAAGATGATGGATGCTCCCGATGGCACTTGCAGGCGGTAGGAGAACAACAATCCGCCCAGACAGCCTACGTAGCCGATGAGTATGGACAGCCAGATGATGCGCTTGAAACTATGAGTGAACAGGTTGGCGGTCATTTGCGGCAGGGTGAGCAGCGAGATGGCCAGCACAATGCCTACCATGCGGAGGCACGACACGATGGTGAGCGCAACAAACATCATCAGCACGTATTCGAACAAAGCTACCGGGATGTGTTGCGAACGGGCAAACTCACGGTCGAAAGCTATGTAGATGATGGGATTGAGGAACAAGGCAAAAAATATGGCCAACAATACGGAAAGGGCAGCCAACAGGCAGAGGTCGGCCGGAGTGATGGTCAGGATATTGCCGAACAGAAAGGCCGAAAGGTCGGGCGTGAAGCCTGGTGCCAGGAAGCTGAATATGATACCCACCGCCATGCCGAACGTCCAGAACACGGCTATGGCAGAATCTTCGCGCATGTCTTTCCGCTTGCTAAGCCACTCTACACCAAAGGCCGACAGGACGGAGAACACCGCTGCCGACAACAAAGGGGATATGCCAGCGTACAATCCTAAGCCGATTCCGCCGAAAGAAGCGTGAGTGATGCCTCCGCTGATAAACACCAGACGACGCGTCACGATGTATGTGCCTATGATGCCACATGCAATGCTGGCCAGCAGGCTTCCCAACAAGGCATGTTGGAAAAAGGTGTATTGCAATAGTTCCAGTATGTCCATCTTTATTTGAATCTTCTTTCTCCTACAATCAGAAACAGTTCGTCTTTCAGCTCATCGGGCAGTTCTATGCCACGCAGTTGCAGGCTGCGGCTCCATCCGGCCACGTCTTCTTCCCGACAGGTGTACATCACTTCGCGGAATTCTTCTACCTCGTCATCGGTGTACCCATTGGAAGGACGGCCGCGGAAACGGTCCAGTTCCTCATCGTCATAATATTCTATCTGCTTGCTGACAGCAGCCAGCAGGCTTTCTTTCTCGCACACTTCGTGCTGACCGCAACATTCTGCATCGGCAGTCACTATGGGAGGAGCGGCCTGCAATTCACCGCTTTCTATCTTCTGTTCTATGCGTCGGTTTCGCACATATCCCACTGCCATGGCCACCAAGGCCAGCACGATCAGTCCGATAACGAGTATGACCATCTTTCTATTCCTCCTCTATCGTAAATCCGGCCAACTTCAAATCTTCCCAATAGTGGGGATAAGACTTCGACACCACTTGCGGGTTGTTGATGCGTATGTGGGGTAACACCAAGCAGGCAGGTGCAAAGGCCATGGCCATGCGGTGATCTTCGTAAGTGTCAATGGCTGCATCGGACGGTGTCTCGCAGCGTTCGCCTTCCCAAGACAGGATGGAGCCTTCCGATTCACGAAGCACATATCCCAACTTGCCCAACTCTTTGATAAGTGCCGCCATGCGGTCTGTTTCCTTTATCTTCAGGCTTTGCAGTCCCGAGAAGCGGAAAGGTATATTCATCAACGCACAAGTGACAACAAAGGTTTGTGCCAAATCGGGTTGATTGATGAAGTTATAATCCAGACGCTTTACTGCGTTTCCGGTTTTCTTCAGTGTCACGGTCTTGTTTCCGTAGCAGGTTTCCACACCCAATGAACGGAATATCTCGGCCACCCGGCTGTCGCCCTGGCAACTTGCCTCAAACAGTCCCGGCAATGTCACTTCGGCATCTGCGGCAAGAGCTGTCATCTGATACCAGTAAGAAGCCGCACTCCAGTCGCTTTCCACATAGAACGGTACAGAGCGGTAAGGGCTTGGCTCTACCTTTAAGCTGTGGTCATCCACCCATCCGGCTTGTGCGCCAAACTCTTTCATAAGCTGAAGAGTGAGTTGGATGTAAGGACGGGATATGACATCGCTTGTCAGTTTGATAGTCAGTCCGTTGTGCAGCATAGGGGCAATCATCAGCAAGGCGGAAATGTATTGTGAACTTACGTTGCCCGGCAGGCTGATACTGTCTTTCGTCAGTCGGCTTCCGGTGATGCGCAAAGGCGGGAATCCTTCGTTGGCTACGTATTCTATCTCAGCCCCCAGCTCGCGGAGGGCATTGACCAACACTTGTATGGGGCGCTGCTGCATGCGTTGCGTACCGGTGATGATGCGTTGTCCCGGTGTGACGGCCAGGTAAGCCGTGAGGAAACGCATGGCAGTTCCGGCAGCCATGATGTCTATGGTTTCTTCCCGACTGCTCAAGGCGCGTATCATTACTTGTGTATCATCACAATCCGAAAGGTTCTCGGGGCAGAACGTGCCGTTGCCCAATGCATTGATAATGAGCACACGGTTACTGATACTCTTGGAAGAGGGTAACTGGATAGTGGTATGTATTCGGACTGGAGCCGTTACTTTTATTCGTGTCATATCTCCTTATATAATATGTGTCTATCGGACTGCAAAGGTAGGAATATTTTGTATTTTTGCACAGAGAAACAAAAAGAAATATGGAAAAGATAAAGACTGCTTTGGAAGGATTTATATTGGGTGATTGGTTAGGAACGCCCCACAGGGGAAAAGGAAAAGGGACATTCAAGTCCCTGCGGATGAAATATTACTTGAAAGGGAACAAGTGTTCGGGAAATACGTCGATGCTGCTTTGTGCACTGGACTGTCATGGAAACCTGGAGACATACAGGCAGAATCTGAAAGCATGGTATCATCAGAAGAAGTACACCGGAGGCAGCTTTGAGTATGACATGGACCCGTTGACGCAAAAGGCCATCATGACAAACTTCAGGAGCATATCTTTAGATGCCAATAGCGGCAGTCGCGGATTGGCAGCCTGTTGTGTATTAGCCTTGTCGGATATGACGCAAGATGAAATCAAGGCTTTTATGAAATCTACTCACAACAGCCGCTATACGTTTCCTTATGCCCGCTTTTTCGTAGAGTTTGTGAGATGCCTGCAGAAGCAAGCAGACAAGAAACAGGCTTTGGATGAAGCGGAACGGATATGTGAGATACGGATAAACCGGCAAAACACGAGTAACGGAAACTTTATCATTGATACGGTGGAGTCTGTTGTCAATTGGTTCATGGCTGGCGAAAGTTACACGGATTGCGTGTTCTCCGCAGTAAACGGCGGCAAGGCGAGTGACATTGTTGGTGCATTGACAGGCTTTTTGGCAGGTATGCAGTATGGCATCAACCTGAAAAGCCGGATGGATGATTTCGATGCTGTCAGGCCTTATATAGATGCTTTCATTGGAGAACAGAAATGCATCTCACCCGAGTGAAAGGATCGAAAGAACTTCCTGTTATCACTATAATTACGTATCTGCATGAGTATTTTGAGCGATTTGACATAATTCTGCAAAAAAATCAAAACGAAAAGAATAGCCTATTGATTAATTGACTACCTTTGCGCCCCGAAAAAAGGTAGAAAGATGAAAGGTTTGCTAAAGTTTGTTGCGCTGTTGTGGCTGTTCATGCTCCTTATCGCTATGGGGCAGGTGCAGTGTGTGGCGGTGCGAGGAGAGCAAAGACGATCGGAAACGTCCTGCTGCTACACTCAGACACAGCATCCTTGGGAAGAAACACTCACTCACTTATTGGCCAATCGGTTTGCCAATCTGCCTCAGACAGTCGTGTCGCCGGAGGCATGCGACACACTCTCCAAACTGAAAATGATTTCACAACTGAGGAAGGAATGGGAATATTTATGGAAATTACCGTCGCATCCCGTATTGGCTGTTCCTCAAGACTTTCATCTGTATGGCAGGTGTGCCATAGACTACTATATCTATACCCTCCGACGAATTGTCATTTAGCTTTTTTGATGCTTTGCTGAAGCAAGAAGATACCTTATAACAGGCGTTTTATAAGGGAAAATCATTTTTATTGTCTAATCCAAAAAAGTTTTAGATATGTATTTTACATTATTAATTGTCGTCATCCTGACGGCAATCGCATTGGTGGCCGTAGCATTGGGCATTGCCCGTGCCATATCGCCGCGCTCGTACAACCCGCAGAAAGGGGAAGCGTATGAATGTGGAATACCGACACGCGGACGTTCGTGGATGCAATTCAAGGTAGGATACTACCTGTTTGCCATCCTGTTTCTGATGTTCGATGTCGAAACGGTGTTCCTCTTCCCGTGGGCAGTCGTGGTGCAGGATTTGGGTATCTATGGCCTGTTCAGTATTCTTTTCTTTTTAATAGTATTGGTTTTGGGTCTGGCTTATGCCTGGAAGAAAGGAGCGTTGGAATGGAAATGAAGAAACCAACCATCAAGTCGATTCCATACGAGGAGTTTAAGGACAACGAGTATCTGGAAGACATGGTGCGACAGCTTAATGAAGGAGGCACTAAAGTGTTGCTGGGCTGTCTGGACGACCTCATCAACTGGGGAAGGAGCAACTCGCTGTGGCCGCTTACGTTTGCCACCAGTTGCTGCGGCATCGAGTTTATGGCAGTGGGAGCTGCCCGGTATGATTTTGCCCGCTTCGGGTTTGAAGTTGCCCGTGCCAGTCCGCGTCAGGCAGATATGATTATGGTGGCAGGCACCATCACGCACAAGATGGCTCCGGTGCTGAAGCGTCTGTACGACCAGATGGCCGACCCTAAGTATGTGGTGGCCGTGGGCGGATGTGCCATCAGTGGAGGACCTTTCAAGAAATCCTACCACGTGTTGAACGGAGTGGATAAGATTTTGCCCGTAGATGTCTATATACCCGGATGTCCGCCACGACCCGAAGCACTGCTGTATGGCATGATGCAGTTGCAGCGCAAAGTGAAGTTAGAGAAATTCTTTGGCGGAGTGAACCGCAAAGAAGAAGAACCCCAAAAAACGGAACAAGCATGAATGAAAGAATAGAAATACCTGCCGCACGGCTGCACGAAGAAATGCTGAAACTGCGGCACGATGGACACAAAGATTTCCTGCGTAGCCTGACGGGAATGGATTGGGGCGAAGAAGGACTGGGCGTGGTCTATCACTTGGAAGATACGAACACGGGAGAGAACACGGTGGTTGTCACCCGCACCACCGACCGTGAACATCCCGAACTGCCCACCGTGAGCGATATATGGAAAGGGGCAGAATTCAACGAACGGGAAGTGTATGATTATTACGGCATCCGCTTCGTGGGGCATCCCGACATGCGTCGGCTCTTCTTGCGCGACGATTGGGTGGGACACCCGCTCCGCAAAGATTATGACGAAAGCCTCAACCCCCTGCGTATGACGAACGAAGAACCTGTCGATACCACCCAATATATGGAGGTGCAACCCGACGGCAGCGTCATAGAAAAGCGTGAAGCCATCTTCGATGAGGATGAATACATTATTAACATAGGACCGCAACACCCTGCCACTCACGGCGTACTTCGCTTCCGCGTGTCGTTGGAGGGCGAAATCATCAAGAAATTGGATGTGCATTGCGGTTATATCCACCGGGGCATAGAGAAGATGTGCGAGAGCCTCACTTATCCGCAGACATTGGCTCTGACCGACCGGTTGGATTATTTGGGCGCACACCAGAACCGCCATGCCTTGTGTCGTTGCATCGAGCAGGCCATGGGCGTGGAAGTGAGCGAGCGTGTGCAATACATCCGTACCATCATGGACGAATTGCAACGCATTGATTCACATCTGTTGTTCTTCTCCTGCCTTTGCATGGACATGGGTGCGCTGACGGCTTTCTTCTACGGTTTCCGCGACCGCGAAAAGATTCTCGACATCTTCGAGGCTACCACCGGAGGACGGTTGATACAGAACTACAATGTCATTGGTGGTGTGCAGGCCGACATCGCACCGGACTTTGTGCAGAAAGTAAAGGCATTCATCGCCTATCTGCGCCCCATGCTGAAAGAATATCACGACGTGTTCACCGGAAACATCATTGCGCAGGAGCGTCTGAAGGGCGTAGGAATCCTGTCGCGCGAAGATGCCATATCGTTTGGAGCCACCGGAGGAACGGGAAGAGCCAGCGGATGGGCATGCGATGTGCGCAAACGTCATCCGTATGCCATGTATGACAAAGTGGATTTCCGCGAAGTGGTGCACACCGAAGGCGACTGTATGGCACGTTACCTGGTGCGCATGGAAGAGATTCTGGAGAGTATGCACATCATAGAGCAACTGATAGACAACATTCCGGAAGGAAATTTCCGGGAAAAGATGAAACCCATCATCCGCGTGCCCGAAGGCAACTATTACACGGCGGTGGAAGGCAGCCGCGGAGAGTTCGGCGTCTATCTGGAGAGCCGGGGCGATAAGTCTCCCTATCGGTTGAAGTTTCGTGCCACGGGACTGCCGTTGGTATCGGCCATGGAAACCATGTGCCGTGGGGCAAAGATTGCCGACCTGATAGCCATCGGCGGAACAGTGGATTATGTGGTGCCGGACATCGACCGATGACCGCGAGTGAGAGAAACGTATGTTAATGTATAAACGAAAACAAACTCATTCTTTATGTTCGATTTTAGTATAGTCACCCAATGGGTACACGCACTGCTCACTTCCTTCCTGCCCGAAGGACTGGCCGTGTTTGTGGAGTGCGTGGCGATAGGCGTGTGCATCATGCTGGCCTATGCCGTCATTGCCATCCTCATGATATTCATGGAGCGCAAGGTGTGCGCTGCCTTCCAGTGTCGTCTGGGTCCCATGCGCGTGGGGCCGCAAGGCACCGTGCAGGTATTTGCCGATGTGTTCAAAATGCTTATCAAGGAAATCATCAGCATACGTCATGCCGACCGTTTCCTTTATAACCTGGCTCCCTATATTGTCATTTTGGCTTCCATCATGGCTTTCAGTTGCCTGCCCGTGAACCGTGGCATGGAGGTGCTCGACTTCAATGTGGGCGTCTTCTTCCTCATGGCTGCATCCAGCATAGGCGTGGTGGGCATCCTGCTGGCAGGCTGGAGCTCCAACAACAAATATTCGCTGATAGGCGCCATGCGAAGCGGTGCACAGATGATAAGCTACGAGCTGTCCGTGGGACTGAGCATTCTCACCATCGTGGTGCTGACAGACACGATGCAGTTGAGCGAAATCGTGGAACGTCAGGCCGACGGATGGTTCCTCTTCAAAGGACATATCCCTGCGCTGATAGCTTTCGTGATTTACCTCATAGCCGGCAATGCGGAGGTGAACCGTGGGCCGTTCGACCTGCCCGAAGCCGAAAGCGAGCTGACGGCCGGTTACCATACTGAATACTCCGGTATGCACTTCGGTCTTTTTTACGTGGCTGAGTTCGTAAACCTGTTTATCATAGCCGCCGTGGCAGCCACCATATTCTTAGGAGGATGGATGCCGCTGCACGTGCCCGGGCTGGACGGATTCAACACGGTGATGGACTACATCCCCGGTTTCGTATGGTTCTTTGGCAAGGCATTCTTCGTGGTATGGCTGCTCATGTGGATTAAGTGGACCTTCCCCCGGTTGCGTATCGACCAGATTCTGACATTGGAGTGGAAATATCTGGTGCCCATAGGATTGTGCAACCTGCTGCTGATGGTCATTATTGTTGTATTCAAACTGCATTTCTAAGGAAGATATGAAAGAAGAAAAACATTCATACATAGGAGGGTTGCTGCACGGTATAGGCACGCTGCTCACCGGCATGAAGGTGACAGGGCGCGAGTTCTTTACACCCAAAGTGACAGAGCAATATCCCGAAAACCGTGCCACGTTGCAGATTTCACCCCGTTTCCGCGGGCGGCTCATCATGCCCGTAGATGCCGATGGAAACAATCGTTGCATTGCTTGCGGGCTTTGCCAGTCGGCCTGTCCGAACGACACCATACACATCACTGCCGAAACAGTGACCGATGAAGCCACCGGACGGAAGAAGAAACAGCTCGTGAAGTATGAGTACGACTTGGGAGCCTGCATGTTCTGCCAGCTCTGTGTCAATGCTTGTCCGCACGATGCCATAAGCTTCAGTACGGAGTTTGAGAATGCCGTGTTCCGTCGTGAGCAGTTGGTGATGACGCTGAATACTGAGAGAAAGAACCCTACAAACGAATCAAATAAATAAAAGAGGATATGACACTACAATTGATTGTATTCATGGTGTTGGCGTTGTTTATCGCCGTCTGCTCGGTGCTGGCAGTCACCACCTCGCGCATCCTGCGTGCGGCCACTTACCTGCTGTTTGTGCTTTTCGGCACGGCAGGCATCTACTTCCAGCTCAACTACTCGTTCCTCGGAGCCGTGCAGTTGCTCGTCTATGCGGGCGGTATCACGGTACTCTACGTGTTCAGCATCCTGCTCACCTCGTCGCAAGGCGACAAGGCGGAGAAACTGAAGAACGGAAAGATGTTGGCCGGAGCCATCTCTACGGCAGTCGGACTGGTCATCTGCCTGTTCGTCATGCTGAAGAACGAGTTTCTGCCTTCGCGTTTTGCGTCCGGCGAACTGGATGTGCGCACCATCGGACATGCGCTGATGGGGATGGAGAAATATCAATACTTGTTGCCTTTCGAAGTAATCAGCATCCTGTTGCTGGCCTGCATCGTGGGCGGTATCATGATAGCAAGAAAGCGATAATTTAAAAGAAAAGATTATGGTACACA
>JAUNIV010000061.1 GCA_030523385.1 Bacteroidales bacterium
CAGCCACTTTTCATTTACTTTGGCGACTTATAAATTGTCATGAGGGTTTCATTTAAAAGGTTCATTATTGGGCATTGAACGAATAAGTTCCGTCAATGTCATTGAATACTACGATGTACTTACCTGCCTTAACCGGGATGTTGTCGCCACCGCTTACACCTACTCCGTAAGGGAATCCGGTGTTACCCCAGTTGGTATCCCAACCACCAGGAGTTTTAAACTTAACACCAGAATCAGCATCAAGATTCAGCGTATAAGTCCAAATGTGGTTGTGTCCAGCCATGGCATCTGTCACATTAGCAGGAGTCATAGCAACGTCCGGCCAATCAGAACCAGCGAAATCACCCGTTATACACATAGTCGGATAAACAGTCGGAGTAATATCGGCGGCTTCAATCTTACAAGTCACATTCTTAGTATCTATAGTAATTGTATAATATCCGGCTTCAGCAATCTGAATATTACCCGGATCTTCACCACCGTTTCGCAGAGAAGTTGTACCGGGTGCACCTCCACCGCAGAAAGCGTTATAATCCCAATCACCTAATACTTTCAGGATCTTAAACTCTGCTCCGGCGGGGAAATAACCCGTATGTACAATCTCACCTTGTCCGGTCTTCTTATCATAATCATAGTCTTGAATAACGGACATCGGAATATTACTTGTACCTATACTATTACCCCAATTACCATCAGCAATGCAATTACCAAGCAAATACCATATTTCCGGCAGAGCATCACTCAATTCTATATAATAAGGAGCGACATTGAGTGTTACTACATTTGATTGAATCGGATAAGCGAAGCTGGAACCACCGGAAACCATGATTTTAGCTTCCATGCGGGCATGAACCGTCACACTGGCAGGCACATTGCCTTCTTCCCATTTATAAAGTTCCATCAAAGCCTTACCTACTGTTTCCGCCAAATAGTCAGCTTCACAATCTGTTACAGCATCTATAGTTACATAGTTTGCCACAGTTGCACCGCTTTCGTCAGCATCCGCTTCATCTACCGAAATGGTAAAGTTTCCATCTTTAGAGAGTTGGAGAAAGTAAGCTACATAAGCAGGGTAACCATAATTAGGCTGCGACCAGCTTAGATGAACAAATTCAGAGTTTACCAGATCAATCAATGAACTGGAGTAGGCAGGAGTATTCAGCACAAACTCAGTCGGTGTCTGAATGACCGGATTTGAATCCCGATCGTCATCACACGATGCCAAGAAGCACAATCCGCCAAAGACCATCATAAGAGACAATATATATTTTTTCATATCTTTCATTTTTAAGCGTTTGTATCAAAGGTTGATTAATAGCCCGGATTTTGTACCAAATTAGAGTTGGCATTCATATCCGTATCAGGAATGGCAAATATGTTCAGGTTGCTATTGAATGTTGTACCGGCCTGCACACCGCCTTTCCACTGCCACATATAAGTACTGTTACCACCAAACTGTCCATAGCGAATCAAGTCAATGCGGCGACGTCCTTCGTAGTAGAACTCACGGGCCCATTCATCCAAAATATCATTCAGCGAATAGTTTGCCTTGATTGCAGCATGCGCACGACTACGGATAGCATCGATAGCGGCTTTGGCTTCAGCACCTACCTGATTACTACCTGCTGCACGGGTTGTAGCTTCGGCATAAGTCAGATAAGCTTCGGCTACACGCATCAAGAAGAAGTCTGTATCGGTGTAGTCTGAGTGTTTTGCTGCGGCTCCTGTTGAATAATAGTTAGTAAACTTCGTCACAGAATAACCACTGGTAAACTCACTGACATCATCCACACTCAGCGTACGATCCTTACCCCACAATAAAGCACGGTCATCACCGGCAGCAACTACCATTTCAGAAGGAACTACAGCAGGAGCATCTCCATTAGGGAAGAACTTGGCAACAAATTCAGGACGTGCACGGTTTCCCTGCCAATTCTGCGTCGTATTGTTACCGGCGGGCAATCCCGGTTCAATCATATCATCCTTCCAACATCCGGCCATAAGGAACAAGGTTGTACCCCAGCTGGTCGTAGTCAAACCGTCTTGCAACAACGGCAGAAGAGCCTCGCAAGAAGCACCGTTTTCACCGTTATCACCCATGAACAACATCTGATAGGCACTCCAGTTGCTATTACCGTTGGTAAAGAGGCTATAAGGAGAATCCATCACTTTCTTGGCATATTCAGCAGCCTTGGCCCATTGTGCTGTGCCGGTATAGACTTCGGCATTCAGATAGAGGCGTGCCAAAAGCATCCAAGCAGCAGCCTTGTCGGCACGACCGTAACCTTCATCGGTAGATTTCTTGGCTTTAGGTTCGCTCATGTCTTCTACACATTCCAACAACTCTGTTTCAATGAAGTCATATACTTCTTTGCGAGATGCCTGCTGGGCAGGTTCCGAAGCCACTTCGGTCAAGAAAGGAATATTGCCCCAACCATCCATCAGATAGTAATAGTAGAGTGCACGCAAGAAACGAATCTCGGCAGTCATTGTCGGATTATAATCAGAAGCTTCGGTCAGATAGAAGTTACACATCGTCACACCAAAGTAAAGGCGATAGTAGAAACCTTTCAACATCGGATGGCTGGCACCCCATTGGCCATAGTTGAATGCCGGAATACCTTCATCACCCCAGCAACAGATACTTTCATCGGTAGTCAAGCTATTGGCATTGAACAACTGGCGTACAAAACCGGTCGTACCACCATCCAATCCGTCTATATCACAGTCACCATTGGCACCACCGTTACCGGCAACTGCCATGTTAGCATAGCATTTATTGAACAATGCATCATTATCAGCTTCCATTGTTGTACTGGGGTCAATCGGCGTAACATCCAAGTCACCAATACATGAAGTGAATCCCATTGCAAGCATCAAGGTTGCTGCGGGAAGTATATTTTTAATGTATTTGAAATTCATAGTCATTCTGTTTTATGGGAATTAGAAATTCAGGTTTACACCGATCATAGCCGAGAACGGACGCGGATAGATGTTATTGTCTATACCACCGCTCACTTCGGGGTCGATACCTTTATAATTAGTTATAGTAAAGACATTAGACAGTGTAGCATAAACACGGCCACTGATGCCCTTATAGTTTGCACCCTTCAAGAAGTTCTCGAAGCTATAACCCAACGTGATATTGTCGCACTTCAAGAAGCTGGCATTCTGTACAAAATAGTCAGACAATACGTAGTCCCAAGTCTGCCAGTTCTTTTCGATTACATCCAACGGACGGTTGCCCAAGAAATTGTAAGACCATACAGTACTCATGTTGCTGGCACCTGCTTGCAAGTCATTGAACACATAGTTGCCTACACTACCACGCAATGAGAAGCTGAAGTCCCAAGCTTTATACTGGAGTTTAGAAGTGAAACCACCGGTCCAAGGAGCTGTCGGGTTCTTATAGAAATATTTATCTTCTGTTGTGATTTGTCCGTCACCGTTACGATCTACAAATACGCCTTCCAAGGGGAGACCATTTTGGTCGTATGCTTGCTGATATACATAGAACGAGCTGGCAGGTTGTCCTACGGTGTGAGCCTGGCAATTATTACCAGTACCCGAAGAAATACCTCCGGTAGGCACAAAGTAGCCTTCTTCACCAATCAACTCTGTAATTTTGTTTTCATTATATGTCAAGTTGAAACCTAAGTCCCAATACCAATCTTCAGTTTGAATAGCCTTCCAGTTCAAAGCAATTTCCACACCGGTATTTTTCAGCGATCCGATGTTTGAAGTAACCTGGTTGCGGAAGTTCGATCCGGCAGGCACATATACCGTATTCAGCAGGTCGGTAGTCTTACGGTAGTAGTAATCCACGCTACCAGTAAAGCGCTGATTAGCGAATCCGAAATCCAAACCGACATTATAAGTGGTTGTGGTTTCCCAAGTCAGTTCTTGATTGTAAGCATCCGGACGATAGAGCGTACCATTACCGAGCAACGGATAATAACTGTCCGGACTAACATTTACATTGTAAGAAGCGAAATAGTTATAGTTACCGATACCTTCTTGCTGACCGGTCTGTCCGTAACCCAAACGGAGTTTCAAATCAGAAACGGCATCTACATCTTTCAAGAAAGCCTCATCCTTGATTCTCCAACCGAATGCGAATGACGGGAAGAGTGCCCAATGGTCTTTAAAGCGTGAAGAACCATCGTAACGAACAGTTGCAGTAAGCATATAACGATCCAGCAGCGTATAGTTGGCACGACCAAAGAAAGAAACCAAATAATTCTCTGTTTTGATATCCTTAAACGAACGGTTCATATAGTTGTTTTCTATGTTCGTATTGTCATATTCAGTATTGGTTGACATCTTTATACCCCATCCGTCATAAGACTGTGAAGAGTGGAAGTGCTGCCATTCGTAACCACCCATGATATCAAAGTGGTGTTTTTCATTGAAGTCCTTATAATATTGTGCGTATGCGTTGAACGACATGTTGTACTTGTCTATCTTGTCCCAACCGTCCCAACCATAATAGATATTTTCGGGCGACATCGGTGAAGTAACAGTAGTCTGCTTACCGGTTGAGAAGTCACCGCCCATATTCATGTGCAGGCGCAAATCTTCTAATCCGTGTACTTTATAATCAAATTCCAAGTTACCTACAAAGCTCTTTGAGGTAGCCTTGTCATTTTTCAGATCGAGCAATGAAACAGGGTTCTGAGTTGCCTGTCCGTTCCAAGTGAGTGGCCATGTAGGATCATTCAAAGCATCTCCGGTTTGTGTCCATTGGTAATATCCGCCAAAGTTCTTATACTTTTCGTCTGAACTCTTCACCGGTTGAGTAGGATCCATATAAACGGCTGCACTCACTGCACCGGTATTGGCATAACGGGTCTTGGCGATCATTCCCTTGGCATTGACATTCACTTTCAAGTGGTCATCAAAGAAACTCGGAGAAAGATTCACACTGGCTGTATAACGGTTAAAGTCTGAAGTCTTCAAGATACCGTCCTGTCCGGTGAAACCTAATGATACACGGTAAGGCATATTCTGCAAACCACCGGAAACTGTGATGTTATGGTCGTGGCTGATAGCCGTACGATAGATTTCATCCTGCCAGTTGGTGTTGGCTGTACCCAAAGCAGCGGCAGCATCGCTGTCTGCACCGTATTTATTGATAACGAAATCACGGAACTGGTCACCATCCATTACATCGATGGTTTTCTTCTTCATATTGAGAGAAATATTTCCGTTATAAGAAACTGAAGGCTTCTGTCCTGTACGTCCTTTCTTGGTTGTGATGATGATAACACCGTTTGAACCGCGCGAACCGTAGATGGCTGTTGCAGAAGCATCTTTCAATACAGTAAAGCTTTCGATATCGGCAGGGTTAACCATAGACAAGGGGTTAGACAAACCTTTCACACCATTGTTATCCATTGCCAAACCATCGATAACAATCAACGGGTCATTGCTGGCATTCAATGAAGAACCACCACGGATACGGATAGTAGCGCCACCACCCGGAGTACCACCGGAAGAAGTTACATTCACACCGGCAATCTTACCTTGCATCATGTCTTGAGCGTTGGTGACAAGACCCTTGTTCATTTCGTCCGGCTTAATAGCTGTAACCGAACCTGTCAAGTCATTCTTTTTTGCCACACCGTAACCGATTACCACCACTTCATCCAATGTTTCGGTATCATCCTTCAGGATTACATTCATCTCGGCAGCCGCAGGAAGTTCCTGAGTCAGATAGCCGATAAATGAAATCACAATGATGTCACCTTGATTGGCGTTCAGCTGGAAGATTCCGTCGAAGTCGGTAATCGTACCGTTCGTCGTACCTTTCACAATCACGTTGGCACCGATAACCGGCTCGCCTGTCGCGTCCTTAACAATACCTTTGACAGCTATCTGCTGTGCAAACGCATCAACGGACAAGAATAGTCCCACTACCAATGTGAGCAAGACTTGGAACATAAAGTTTCTTTTCATGTCTTTGAATTTAAAGTTAATTTATTCTTATCTCTCTTTATTATCACAGTAAAAAATACCTATTGAAAACCATCCTCGTTACGTGATTGGCCCACGGATTAAAACCAATCCCGACGGGATAACTCTAATACCTGAAAAAACAAATTTTCATTTTCTTCTTAACCTAACCTAATTATTAACCTCTTTATTCTAAATCACAGTCTTTTCAATCCTTTTACCTCAGCCTTGTCTTTTACCTCTTTAATGCTGATAGCGTAACCGCCTCCCACGGCGGCCTGCAACTTCATTTTGCTTTTGTTGGTCAATATACCTTTATTTATAGTATAGGCTTGAGGATTCTTTTCCCAATGGGCATCTTTGGCATCGGCATAGACAGTGGCAATGTATTGCTTGCCCGGCTCCAGGAAGTCGAAAGCCAACTGCGAAGTATGACCGTTCAGACCTGCGGTGCAACCCACATACCAGTCATTCGTACCTTTGGCACGACGGGCGATGGTGATGTATTCGGCCGGTTCGGCTTCCAGATACTTGCTTTCGTCCCAATCTATGGCCACATCCTTGATGAATTGGAAGGCATCCATGAAGCGCTCGTAGTTCTCAGGAACATCAGCTGCCATCTGCAACGGGCTGTACATGGTGACATACAGAGCCAACTGACGGGCCAATGTGGAGCGTACATGAGAATTGTTGCTCGGGTTCATCTTGCTGCAATCCATTTCGAAGAGTCCCGGTGTATAGTCCATCGGACCACCGATCAGACGAGTAAACGGAAGGATGGCCGTATGATAAACGGCATTGCCGCCAAATGATTCATATTCCGTACCGCGAGCCGATTCATTGCCTATCAGGTTGGGATAAGTACGGCAGATACCGGTGGGGCGTACAGCCTCGTGGCCATTGACCATAATTTTATATTCGGCTGCTTTCTTCACGGCATACAGATAGTGGTTGTCCATCCACTGTCCGTAGTGGTGTTCGCCACGCGGAATGATGTTACCCACGTAACCGCTCTTCACTGAGTTATAACCATTATCCACCATAAACTGGTAGGCCTTGTCCATGTGGCGTTCATAGTTGCGTACCGATGCCGAAGTTTCGTGGTGCATCATCAGCTTCACGCCTTTGGAAGCAGCGTAACTGTTCAGCTCTTTCACATCGAAGTCGGGATAAGGAGTTACGAAATCGAACACATAGTCCTTGCTCTTGCCAAACCAGTCTTCCCATCCTTGGTTCCAACCTTCTACCAATACTTGGTCAAAACCGTGCTCGGCTGCAAAGTCGATGTAACGCTTTACGTTGGCCGTATTGGCAGAGTGGCGTCCGTTGGGTTTGGTCTTGCTGTAATCTGTTTCCCCCAACTTCACGCTGCTCAGGTCATCGGTATAAGCCCATGTTCCCTTGTTGGTAATCATGTCCCACCATACACCGATATACTTCACCGGCTTAATCCACGATGTATCGGCAATCTTACAGGGTTCGTTCAGGTTCAGCGTGATGCGTGAAGCTAAGATGTCGCGGGCATCGTCACTCACGATAATGGTACGCCACGGCGAAGTGCAGGAAGCCTGCATATAACCTTTGTCACCTTGTGCATCGGGAGTCAACCAGCTTTCAAACACCATGTTCTTGTCATCCAGATTCAGGTGCATACATGCATAGTCTATCAAGGCAGCCTCGTGCAGGTTGATGTACAGCCCGTCATCGGTCTTCAGCATCAGTGCAGTCTGTACGCCGGTGGGCGAGAAAGGAGTCTGCGATGAGTTAGGTGTGATGGCCTTGTTCATCAGCGAACGGATTTCACTCAGACGGCTGATGGTGTAATCGTATTCCTGTGTGTCATAGTCACCCGGAATCCAGTAGGCCGTGTGGTCACCCGTCATGGCAAACTGAGAATGTTCTTCCTTTATGATAAAGTAATTCAGATTCTCCTGCTGTGGGAATTCATAGCGGAATCCCAATCCGTCATTGAACAGGCGGAAACGGATAACGATGTAACGGTCGTTGGCAGGCTGGTTCAGCGTAACGGCCAATTCATTATCATGGTTGCGGATATTGCTTTCCTCTCCCCATACCGGTTGCCAGGTTTCATCGAAAGCAGCAGTCTTGGCTTCCTTCAGTTCAAAGCCGCTGTACAGGTTGGTTTTGCTGTCCAGCTTGTCAGCATCCTTGCGGTCGGTCCATTCGAAGTCGGTCTTTGCATCGGCATCCTCCTTCTTCAGTTCCAATCCCAATTTGCTGGGCTTGATAACTTCTTTCTGTTTATAAACCAGTTCATACATGGGAGCCCCTTCCTCATTCAGTCGGAAGGTCATCTCCAGATTGCCATCCGGAGAGGTCAGCTTCTGCTGCGCATTTGCTGCCAAAGAGAGGCAAAGAAATGCAATAAGTGAAAGTTTCTTCTTTATTTTCATATCTCTAATGGTATTAAATTTATTGTCAACAATCAGTTTTCACTCCGTTTTCTTTCGGACATTGCAAATGTAACGGTCTTGCTTTTCCGATGACCCTGCAAGAATGAAAATATAAACCAAATTGCCCTTAATTAAAATCCATCACACTGATAAACAATCAATTATAAAATCCAAAAGATTCGAGATTTATAAATGCAAATGAACCGTCATCAGAACTCTAAAATCAATATTTCACGCTCTTTCATCGTCAGTTCCTTATCCAAAGCTACCTTTCTTCCGGTCAAGACGTCGGTGGCCGATGCAGCAGGCAATACTTCCTGATAAGGTGTCAAGCCAAGTGTCTGCTCCTTGTCTGTTCCATTCATGAACACCACTACCGACTTGCCTTGGTATTTACGTTCATAGACATAAATGCCCTGACTGGGTGCAAAGTGTTTCAATGTGCCTTTGGTCACGGCTGCGCAACCTTTTCTCCACTGAAGCAGTTTCTGCATGTAGGCAAAAGCCTCATTCTCCTGTGCCGTGCGTCCTTCAGCCCGGAAGCAGTCGCGAGCATCGCCTTTCCATCCTCCGGGGAAATCGCGGCGCAAGTATCCGTCGCCTTCTCCCTTATCGGCAGCCATCAGGATTTCCGTACCATAATATACTTGAGGAATGCCACGGGTAGTCAGCAAGAAAGCCACAGCCTGTTTGTAGCGGTTCAGGTTCTTGGTGTCTTCTTCCTTCGTATAGAAGCGTGAGGTATCATGATTGTCTAAGAAAACCAACAGGTTCATCGGGTCAGCATACACCAAATCCTGTGTCAGATAGTCATACAGACGATACAAACCGCCGCTCCAGTCGGTTGTTTCCTCATCAAATGCCTTTGTCATCTGATCCATCAGCGGGAAATCCATCACTGTGCGAAGCTGTGAGTTGCGTGGAGCTGCCAGCTTGCTGTCTTTCTGCCAGAAAGAAACCAGCACGTTGCTGTTCAACCAGGTTTCTCCTACGATGTTGAAATCGGGATATTCATCGGTAACAGCCTTACACCAACGAGCCATCATGTCGAAGTCGGCATACGGATGTGTGTCCTGACGGATGCCATTGATACCGGCATATTCTATCCACCAGATACTGCTCTGTATCAGATAATCAGCTACAAGGCGGTTACGCTGGTTCAAATCAGGCATGGACTGAGTAAACCATCCGTCGGTAGCTATGCGGCGTTCGTAGTCGGCAGCATGAATGTCTTGCACGCTGGCTGTCTTATAGGAAGTCTGCACGTAGTTGGCACGGAAGTTGAACCAGTCTTTCGAAGGCATATCCTTAAACAGGTAGTTCTCGCTTCCGCAGTGGTTGAAAATCATGTCCATCACCACCTTCATGCCTTTTGCATGTGCCTGTTCCACCAACCGGCAGAAATCTTCATTGCCACCCAAACGACGGTCCACCTGATAATAGTCCGTAATGGCATAACCGTGGTAAGAGCCTTCGGGCATGTCGTTTTCCTGTATCGGGTTCAGCCAGATAGCCGTGATACCCAGTTCGGAAAGATAATCCAAATGATTGGCTATACCGGCCAGGTCGCCTCCATGACGTCCATACTGTTCGTTACGATCTACCTTGGCTTCCAGCATGTCCGGCACTACATCGGTGTCCGGATTGCCATCGGCAAAACGGTCCGGCATAATCAGGTAAAGCACATCGGCAGAGTCAAAGCCCTTCACATCCGAAGCACCCTCGCGGCGTTGCTTGATTTCATAAGGCACCACCGTTTGTTTCTTTCCCTGTTTCAGCGTAATATTAAAAGTCTGCGGAGCAGCTTCCGACAAATCTACATACAGAATCAGATAGTTCGGATTCTCCTGCTTCACTACTTCCTTCAGCAGAATGTCTTCCGAAGAAATGCTCACATCGGTAGCCGCACCGATATTGTCACCATACAGTAAGATTTGTAATTCGGGATTCTTCATACCTGCCCACCAGAATGTAGGAGCCACCTTCTTGACTACGGCAGCCGATGCCGCGTGGTGAAATCCCAGAAGAGCCAATAATGTCATAAGTATAAATGTTCTTTTCATAATAGTATAGAATTAATGTTAGTATATTTTTTCCCATTCGGGATATTGCAAATGTAGGGTCAGAAAGGATGCATTTCTACCGATAGAACGAAAATATAAACTCAATAAAAACCAAGTCTCCTGAAAATCAATGTTATTTTCTTCTTTTCAGGAAGCTAAAATATAAGGTTCATTGAAAAAAAAGCTACCGATTTTCTTCATTTTTATT
>JAUNIV010000062.1 GCA_030523385.1 Bacteroidales bacterium
TTATATTATATATATTTGTGTTCACTTTTTCCAAGTATGCGTAAAACTTCCGTTGTTTCCTGCGTTAGCTTCACTGGCAAGAAGATGAGAAAAACTTTTTTGGTGCTTTAAAAAATATTTTTCAAAGGGTCAAAAAAACGGGGAATCCATTCAACTCAAATTAATTCGCAGACGGTAATGGAGGTTGCAACGGCGACTTTACGTAATCTCGGGAAAAGCGAGTATAAATGTGGATAATATAAGGATTTAGGATACAATCAACCCCCATGCCAGCAACAACCCGAACAGCAACATGTTTCGGGAGGTTTCTCCCAATATGGCGTTCAACTCCTTTCCGTGGTTTATCTTCACCATTCGCTGCCAGGTGAGGAAATGAGGGAGCAGATAGAGTTGCGGCATGAGTGCAGCCCATATCATATTGTATGCGGCAAACAGCAGGCAGATCCATGCGGCAGCCAGTCCTAATGCTAAGTAGAGCCATCCTCCGGCTTTCTCGCCTAAGCGTACCACCAGTGTTTTCTTGCCGCTTTGGGCATCCTGCTCGCGGTCGCGGTAGTTGTTCACCATGAGCAGCGTGTCTATAATCAGTCCGCATGCCAGCGAGACGATGCTTACCGGCCAGGTCCAGTCGTGACACATGACGTAGAATGTGCAGCCCACTGGCACAAAGCCAAAGAAGACAATGACCAACACATCGCCCCATCCGTGGTAGGCCAGTGGATAAGGTCCTGCCGTATAGAGAAAGGCGAATATGACGCACAGTATTCCCACGGGTATCATTTCCGCACCTCCATAGACCAGCAGCAGCGAACCGATGAGGCAGGCGGCGGCTGTAACAATCATCATGCCCCGTTTCATGGCATTGGGCGTAATCCATCCTTGTGCGCAGGCTCGTTCGGGACCTAACCGGTCCTCACGGTCACTGCCTTTCATGAAGTCAAAGTAGTCATTGATGAGGTTGGCATCTATCTGCATCAGAAAAGCAAACAGGAAACAAAGTAGGGCAGGGATGGGGAGGAAACAGCCGTAGGCGTATGCCAGGGCGCAACCTAACAATACGGGGGTAGCGGCTCCGGCCAATGTCTTGGGGCGGGCGGCCAATACCCATGCTTTCATGGAATTGGTTTGAACGGTATTCATATATGGTTATTCATCTTTCTAAGTGTGGTGCAAAGTTATAATAATTATGCTTTGGCCCGATTCTGTTTTCGGTATTATTTCTTGAAGAAGAAGCATTGTAGCTGCTTGACGGAGGATGTGATTGTTCGGCAAGAACGCACAGTGTGTCCGAAATCGGACAGCCCTTTATGTCCTTTCTTTATTGTAAATCAGAAGAATAATGTTTTGGCACGGCGTTTGTCTTTCATAAAATGAAGTTATTTCGCAAAAAAATGCGAGAATGATGCAACGTTTGAAGCGTCTTTTGCGTCTAATAGATAAAGACACAGACAAAGAAAATATAAACCATAAAAATAAAACATTATGAAAACTACAATGATTACAAGAGTGATGATGGCAGCCGTTTTTGCCGTGGCAAGTGTATGGACAGTAAATGCTTCGAATCCCGAGAAGGTGACGAATGTGGAAATGGATAACGACCGCATTAGCGCGAAGGTGGTGTATGAACAGGACGGCACTTTCCTGACACCGGAATATCGTTTTGAGTTTCAATATAACGAAGCAGGACAGATCGCAGAAAAGAAAGGGATGAAATGGGACGGAACACGATGGACAAACTATTATTGCATGACAGTGACTTACACAGACACAGAGGCACACGTGGACTATGCTTTATGGAACAAGGACAAGAAAACATTCGTACCGGTACAGACGTATGTCTATACATTGGAAGAAGCCAATGAACTTTTGGCATAGAGGAATCATGAAATTGTGTGTTTAGAGGAGGATGTACTCAAAAGGGATTTGGGTACATCCTCCTTTTGGCTTTCTGTGCAGTTTGTTTCAGGTGGTTATTCTATGGTTATTTGAAACTGGTCATAGGGAGCGGTGCGCCATGCCTTGTCGCAAGTGGTGGGCGAGATGGCAAACAATGGCGAGAAGGTACGTATCGAAATTGTTTTACCATCGGGCAGGAACTCCATCAGCCGCAACCAGCAGTCGCCTCCGTTGCCATGCCATTGTCCGTCGGCAGTCTGGGCATTGAACATCATCTGCGCTACCTGTTTTCCTGCCTTGTTCTTGTCGGAGCGGAAAGACACCTGTCCTTCGTAGTCCACTATTTCACATTCGTGTCCGCATATCACCATGCAAATGTTTTGCGAGGGATAAACCAGCTTGTCCCAAATGGCTTGTCCGTAGTTGGCCGGAGTTATTTTGTACCCCTCTTTGATGTGACGGACAGCTTCGGGAGACATGTAGGAGTGTGTCAGGAGTATGACCTTATGGTCTTTATATCGAGGCTTTTCCGTGAGTTGGCGTGCCCATTCTATGGCTTCATCTCGCGGGGCAAACTCCAAAGAGACAACCAGTAGCTTTCCCCATGTGTCGGTCTCAAATTCGTAAGCGGCGTTTTCCAGCGTAGGAATGCCTTGATAGTTGAGTCCCACGGCTACCAGTGTCTTGCGCCAGCAGCTGTTGCGTTCGGATGGGAAGTAATCGGGGAAATGGCATAATCTGTTTTCTGCTTTTTCATAACCATAATCATGATTGCCTGTGCAAATCACGTAGGGCACTTTGTGGTCCAATCGTTCGAAAGCCCGTGATGCGGCTTTCCATTGTTCTTCGCTGGTCTGGTTACCATTCACGCCATCGGGCATGCGTGTCTCGTTTTGTTCTACCAGGTCGCCGGTGCAAAGCACTCCTTTGATGTGCAGAGATTCCAGACTATTGGCAACCCATGCCGTTTGTAGTTCAAATAGCGGTTGGTTTGCATCGAACTTTACATAGCTTTGCGGATCGGGGATGAGTACCATGGTGAAAGAGCGTTCATCGCTCAGCTTCGGCCGTAAGGGATAAACTTGTGCCGATAGCCATTGGCTGATGCCTAAGAAGGCACATAAGATTAACAGTTTGTTTTTCATGTGGGTTATTTCGTTAGTATTTTATACGGAGACAAAAATACAAATTACTTTGCATAGGATTGTTTATGGGAGAAGAAAAAATACCCCTGTCCGCATGTTGCCATAGCGGACGGGGGTATTGCGTTAGTTTGAATAATCAATTTCTTTCTTTACTTGATACCTATGCCCCATGCTTTGCTTTCGTTTTCACCCATCATGGCAAGGGCCTTCTTCAAAATGCTTGTTACCTTTTTCATAATCTTTTTATCCTTTTGTTTTTATGTTTTACAACACAAAAGTAGAGGGTTTTGTTTCCCGTTGTACTGCCATGTGGGTAAAAAATATGCAATAGGGGCAAAATATTGACTTGCGTCAAGAAATTGCCCTATTCCGTTAAAATCCCAATCGTTGGAATTCGCTTTCGAAGTTGGGGGTGAATACGCCTTTTCCGAAGTTGGCTTTGATTTCCTCTATCGGCCAAAAGCGTCCGCCGTCCAGTTCATCGGAAGGAGCGATAGGGCCGTCGTAAACCGTCTTATGCGGAAATACCAATTCCTTTTCGCGGGCAGACTCAAACACATAGCTGTCAAGTCGTTCGGGCGTAAAGTCTGTGATGCCTAACTCCTCGCGGGCTTCTCGCTTGAGGGCTATCTCCACGCTTTCGCCCAAATCTATGTGTCCGCCTACGGCCGTGTCCCATTTGCCGGGCTGTATGTCTTTCCACTCCGGCCGCTTTTGCAGGTATAGTTCGCCCCGGCTGTTGAATACATGAAGATGCACCACGGGGTGAAGCAGTTTGCTTCCGCTGTGACATTCGCCCCGTGTGGCAGCTCCCGTAATGTTTCCCTGTTCATCTACGATGGGAAACATTTCTTCTTTGTTGTCGCTATTCATCTTTGCTCTTTTTTGTTGGCAAATGTATATCGCTTTTTCGAGAATAGCGCACTATTTGCTCAAAAAATAGCAACCGATGAGGCTACTTTATACCTGATAGCGTTTCAGGAAAGCCACAGTCTTGTGTATTTCCTTATACATCACGATGTCCTCTTTGATGAAAGGCACTTCGTTGCGATAGGCCGAGAGGAACTTTTCTATGTAAGGCGAACTCTTCAGCGGACGGCGGAAGTCCATGCCTTGAGCGGCGTTCATCAGCTCAATGGCAAGAATGTGTTCCAGGTTGTCCATCACCTTATAGAGTTTCGTGGCGGCATTGGCACCCATGCTCACGTGGTCTTCCTGTCCGTTGCTGGACACGATGGAGTCGCTACTGGCGGCATAGCAATACATCTTGTTCTGGCTTACCATGCTGGCGGCAGCATATTGCGGAATCATGAAGCCCGAATTGAGTCCCGGGTTAGCCACTAAGAATTCGGGCAGTCCGCGCAATCCCATGATGAGCTGTGCCACACGGCGTTCGGATATATTGCCCAATTCGGCCATGGCAATGGCTAAGTAGTCATATACCAAAGCCAAAGGCTGCCCATGGAAATTACCGCCCGATATAATCAGGTCTTCGTCGGGGAAGATGGTCGGATTGTCTGTGACGGAGTTGATTTCGGTGAGCAGCACGGAAGCCGCATGGTTGATGGCATCTTTCGTGGCACCGTGCACCTGAGGGATGCAACGGAAAGAATACGGGTCTTGCACATGCTCTTTGGGGCGTGCAATGATTTCACTGCCTTCTAAATAGCGGCGGAAAGCAGCTCCCGTTTCTATCTGTCCCTTGTGCGGACGCATCTGCTGGATGCAGTCCATGAAGGGATCGATGCGTCCGTCGAAGGCTTCGAGGGAGATGGCGGCTATTAGGTCGGCTCTGCGCGAAAGGCGGAAAGCTTTCAAGATGGCATACACACCGTTGGCACTCATAAACTGAGTCCCATTGAGCAACGCCAGTCCTTCTTTGCTTTTTAGCTTGACAGGTTCCCACCCGAACTCGTCGAGCACGCTGATGGCTTCGCAACGCTTACCTTTATAATATACGTCGCCTACTCCGATAAGCGGCAGGAAGAGGTTGGCCAACGGAGCTAAGTCGCCTGATGCACCCAATGAACCGCGGTCATAGACAATGGGCAACACATCGTTGTTGAAGAAGTCGATGATGCGCTGCACGGTGATGAGCTGTACGCCACTGTGTCCCAAAGAAAGGGCATGAGCTTTCAGCAGAAACATCAGCTTGACGATGAACGGAGGCATTTCTGTCCCTACGCTGCATGCATGGCTCTTTACCAGATTCTCTTGCAGAGTGCTCAGTTCGTCGGGCGAGATATTCCGGTTGCATAGGCTTCCGAACCCCGTGGTGATGCCATAGAGCGGAACATCCGATTCTTCTATCTTCCGGTCCAGATATTCCCGACATTTGCAGATGCGCTCTTTGGCTTCCGGAGCCAGCTCCAGCTTCAGGTTTTCGTTGATAATGCGTTCGATAATCTCAAAGGTGAGATCGCCCGAACCTATTTGATACACGTTTTTCATAGTAACACCTTTATTAGAAAACTGTTCTTACATAGTCCAGCAGTTTCTGTTCTTCGGCTATGGTGGTCTGTTCTATCATATCGGCTTCTTCTGTCATTTCCTTCACGAACTTCTCGTCTTTGATGGAAGTGAGGTTGATGCGTACGTTGAGCAAGGCTCCCAAAATAGCGGTACGGGCGCACATCATGGATACGCAGGCGTCGGTCACTGCATTGCTGTTGCCCTTGCGTGCCACGATGTCTATCATCGGCAGGATGGCGTGTACGGTGCGTGCCACTTCCATGGGCACTTGTGCGGCATACTTCGTCTCGCGCTGTATGGCTTCGCTGCGTGCGGCTTTTTCCTCCTCTGTTTCTTTAGGCAGCTTGAAGGCAGAGAACACGCGGTCGTAGGCTTCGGAGTCGCGGTCCACATCGGCTATCAGTTGCTGGCTCAGGTTCTCGAAGCGGGCGGAAAGATCTTCCATGATTTCGTTTACTTCGGCATATTTCTTGCGGCCTACGGTCAGATTGGCCACCATGGCAGCCAGTGAGGTGGCCAAAGCCCCGTTGAGGGCCGATACGCTGCCTCCACCCGGCACGGGGTCATTACTGAGTACTTTATGAATAAATTCTTTGATGGTAAGTTCTGTCAACATGGTTATCGGATTTTTAATAGGTTAATGATTCATTTTTATTTTAAGATTCGTCCTTCCTTAATGGTGACTTGCACGGCATTCATGCCCGTATAATAAGGAAGGAAATTAGGAGTGTCTGCATCCAGCAGGACAAAGTCGCCCTGTTTGCCTTGCTCGATACTTCCTATCCGTTCGGCGCGTCCTATGGCGGCAGCACCGTTCAGGGTCAGTGCGGTGATGGCTTCGGCTACGGTCAGCTTCATGTAGATGCAGGCCAATGCAAAAGTGAGCGGGATGGAACCGGAACAGCAGCTTCCCGGATTGAGGTCGGTAGCGAGTGCCACGGCACAGCCACGGTCTATCATTTCCCGTCCGCGTGCATAGGGTTCTCTGAGGGTAAAGGCAGTGAGAGGAAGCAGTGTGGCCACCACATTGTTTTCGGCCATGCTCCTGATGCCTTCGTCTGATGCATGAAGCAGATGGTCGGCACTGAGGGCTTTCAGTTCCCCTGCCAGTTCCGCTCCGCCGAAGCTCACTATCTCATCGGCATGTATTTTGGCACCGAAACCTGCCTCTTGTGCAGCCTTCAGTAGGCGGCGTGACTGTTCCACGGTAAAGACTCCTTCCTCGCAGAAGATGTCGCAATGTTCGGCCAGTTGCTTTTGGCGGACAAGGGGCAACATTTCTTTAATAAGGAAGTCGATATACTCATCGCTTCTTCCTTTGTATTCGGCAGGCAAGGCATGGGCGCCGAGGAAGGTGGTGGATATATCTACTTTCCGATGGGGCGAGCGGTTGATGGCCTGCATCACTTCCAGTTGTTTGAGTTCGGTGTCGCGGTTCAGTCCGTATCCGCTTTTGCCTTCTACGGTAGTCACACCCATACGGCTCATGGTGTCGATGAACCGTTCGGCCTTTTCCTTCAGTTCGTCGAAGCTACACCGGCGGGTGGCACTCACGGTGTTGGCAATGCCTCCGCCCCGCTGCATGATGCTCATGTAGCTCTCTCCGTTCAGACGCCAGATGAACTCGTCGGGTCTGAATCCGCCGAACACTAAATGCGTGTGCGAGTCAACAAATCCGGGCAGGAGCACTTTCCCTTTGGCATCTAATACCTCGTGGTCAGTGGCTTCGCCGTCGCAGGGACGGCTCTCGCCCACATAAGTAATGATGCCATCGGTCACCTCCACCGTGCCGCAAGGGATGGTGAGCAGTTCGTTCATCTCCTTCCCTTTGCGGGCGGTGCGTCCTTGCGGAGTGACGATGCAGGCATTGACTATGGTCAGATGATTGCTCATACGTGGCTTTTTGCTTTATTCCATGATGCGCGATTCCAACACCTGCTGCATGGAGAAGTTCTCCAATCCCAAATAATAGGAGGCCGTGTCTATCAGTGCTTCCATAGGCACCAGACCTACTATCTCACTGCCTATGATGCTCACTCCGTAGCGTCTGGCTTCGAAGCGCACCATCTCGAAAGCCCGATAGATGGCAGTCTTGCTGTAATCGGTCAGGTTCATGGACACCTGTGTGATGCCTCTGTCTTTCAGTTCCACGCCCATAGCCTTGCAGTAGCGCAATCCGCCGCCAATGAAACGTATCTTTTTGGCGATGCCGTGTGCTATCTCTAAGCTGGAAGTATTCAGGTTGATGTTGTAGGCCACCAACGGCATGCGTGCGCCTATGGCTACGGTGCCGGCAGTGGGGTGACGTTCTTCGGGACCGAAGTCCGGATGCCATTCGGGCTGATGAATCTTTTCGGCCATGCCTTCGAATTCTCCTTTCCGGATGGCGGCTAAGTTCTCGCGGTGGGGTGCCGTGGCCGACTTCTCGTACAAGAATACCGGAAGGGCGTATGCTTCGGCCACTCTCCGGGCCACTTCTTTGGATACCTCTATTGCTTCCTCCATGGTGCATCCCTTGATGGGGATGAACGGCACCACGTCTGCGGCTCCCATGCGCGGGTGTTGTCCTTGATGATGGTTCAGGTCGATGACTTCCACTGCCACGCCAATGGCTTCTATCACTGCTTCCTTCAGGGCATCGGGTTCGCCCACTACGGTAACCACCAGTCGGTTGTGGTCTTCGTCATTGCTGTAGTCCAATAGCTTCACGCCTGCTTTGGCGCGGAAAGGAGCTACGATACGGTCTATTTTCTGCAAGTCGCGTCCCTCGCTGAAGTTGGGAACGCATTCCATGATTTTTGTCCAACTCATACTCAATATACTTATTTTATACCTTTATTTTTTAATGCTTGATTGATAACTTCGTCTTTTGCCAGATGCGGCAGGGTGATGTGGTAGCCGTCGGCATGGCTTTCATTGAAAGCTGCTGAGGTTTCCATGGCATGCGGGTTGCGTGCCCACGAGCGGCGTGCCACTCCTCCCATGACATCCCAAAGCATGGCTGAGCGGAGGATGCGGTCCACCCGTTCGCTGCCGTCACACACCATGCCGAAACCGCCGTTGATGGCTTTGCCTATACCCACTCCGCCGCCGTTGTGCAGGGCTACTAAGCTCATGCCGCGTGCGCAGTTGCCGGCAAAGCACTGCACGGCCATGTCGGCCATTACGTTACTGCCGTCCTTGATGTTGGAGGTTTCGCGGAAAGGTGAGTCCGTGCCGCTTACGTCGTGGTGGTCTCTTCCCAACATGATGGGACCCACTTCGCCACGGCGCACCATCTCATTGAACTTTAAGGCAATGTTCATGCGGCCTAAGGCATCCTGATAGAGGATGCGTGCCTGCGTGCCCACTACCAATCGGTTCTTTTCGGCATCTCTCAGCCATATCCAGTTGTCCATGTCCTGTCCGCGACGCTCTTTGGGGATGCAATCCATGGCGGCATGGTCGGTCTTTACCAAATCTTCGTGTTTTCCGCTCAGACATACCCAACGGAAGGGGCCATAGCCATAGTCGAACAGTTGAGGCCCCATGATGTCTTCCACGTAAGAAGGCCAAATGAAGCCGTCTTTCTCGTCCATGCCGTTGCGCGAGATTTCTTTGATGCCGGAGTCATAGATGGCTTTCATAAAGGAGTTGCCGTAGTCGAAGAAATAAGTGCCTCGTTCCACCAGTGCACGGATGGCGCGGAAGTGGCGGTGCAGCGTCTCGTCCACCCGTTTCACAAAGGTCTCGCGGTCTTCCCTGAGCAGGCGGGTACGCTCTTCGAAAGAGATGTCTGCCGGACAATACCCTCCTTCATAGACGGCATGGCAGGAAGTCTGGTCGCTCAGCAGTTCGATGTGGATGTTGTGCTCCAATGCGTATTCCAACAGATGGACCACATTGCCGTGGTAGGCTATGGAGCAGGGCACACGGCGTGCCACGGCATCGGCGGCCAATGCGTAGGCTTCTGCCAAATCGGCGGTGATGTGTTGCACCCATCCCTGACTGTGGCGGGTCTCGATGCGCGAGTAGTCCACTTCGGCTATGATGGCCACGGCTCCGGCTATCTCTGCCGCTTTGGGCTGTGCGCCGCTCATGCCTCCCAATCCCGACGATACAAACAGGTGTCCGTTCAGGTTGCCGTCTTGCGGGATGCCCAACTTCATGCGTCCGGCATTCAGCAACGTATTGAACGTACCGTGCACGATGCCTTGCGGGCCGATGTACATCCATCCTCCGGCCGTCATCTGTCCGTAGTTGGCCACTCCCATTTGGGCGGCTATCTCCCAATCTTTCTGATTGTCGAACATGCCCACCATCATGGAGTTCGTAATGATGACGCGCGGCGCTTCGGGGTGCGAGCGGAACAGTCCCAACGGATGTTCGCTTTCCACCACCAGCGTTTGCTCGTCCGTCATGATTTCCAGATATTGCTTGATGAGGCGGTATTGCATCCAGTTCTGACACACTTGCCCGGTCTCGCCGTAGGTCACCAGCTCGTAGGGATAGAGGGCGATGTCGAAACACAGATTGTTGTCCATCATCACCTGGAAGGCCTTTCCTTCGATGCAGTTTCCTTTGTATTCGTCGATGGGTTTTGCTTTCAGGTCGCCTTGCGGACGGAATCTATATCCATATATCTTGCCCCGGGTGAGCAGTTCGTCCATAAATTCGGGAGCCAGTTGCTCGTGCAGCTCTTCGGGGATGTAGCGCAATGCGTTTCTCAGCGCCGTTTCCGTCTGTGCGGGGGTCAGCCGGTAGCCCCTGTCAGGAGCGCGGCGAATGCCTTCCACAAAGGTGGGGTAGGCGGGTAGTTCTTTGGGTAATGTGATGTTCATGGTATTCGGTTTTTGTCACAAAGTTAGCGAAATGATACGAATACCACGAATTGAAGGATATGTTTAGTGACATAAAGTTGAAGATTCAAGGAATCAACAAAGAACTGTCACCGTAACTTAGGAAACGGAAGTCGTGCGACAGGGCATAGTCGTAGATTTTTCTCCAGTCGCCCTTTACGAAAGCCGACACCAATAGCAGGAGCGTGCTTTGCGGCTGATGGAAATTGGTGACCATCTTGCGGACTATCTTGTATTCGTAGCCCGGCGCGATGAT
>JAUNIV010000063.1 GCA_030523385.1 Bacteroidales bacterium
GGCGTATGTCCCTTTTATTCGGTAAATTTCCGCCCGTTTCGCTACGTTGATTTAAATATTACAATTATGTTACAAATATATTGCAAAAATAACAATATTTCAAAGAATTTCCCAATCGGAAGTTCACTTTTGGATATTTATAATGAATTTAATCTGAATATGCCCTACGGACCGGTCAGTGCGAAGGTCAATAACAAGGTCGAAGGACTCCACTATCGGGCATACAACAACAAGGATGTGGCGTTTCTGGACATGCTCAACCCGTCGGGCATGCGTACTTACGTGCGTTCGCTCTGCTTCGTGCTCTGCAAGGCGGTAGAAGAACTCTATCCCGATGGAAAAATCATGCTGGAGCATCCGGTGTCGCGTGGTTACTATTGCGATTTGCAGATAGGACGCCCCGTAGAGCAGGAGGATGTGGACCGCATACGCCGGCGCATGAAAGAGATAGTGGATGCCGACCTCACTTTTCATCGCTTTGAATGCCACACTACCGAAGTAGTGGAGCTGTTTCGCCAACGCGGAATGATGGATAAGGTGAAATTGCTGGAAACTTCGGGCGAACTCTATTCCTTTTATTATACGTTGGGAGACTGCGTGGATTATTACTACGGCAGCCTGCTGCCCAGCACGGGCTACATACGCCTGTTCGATGTGGTGAAGTATGACAATGGATTACTGTTGCGTGTACCCAACCGTCAGCATCCCGAAGTGTTGGAAGAAGTGGTGAAACAAGAGAAGATGCTGGAGGTATTCAAGGAACATCGCCGCTGGAACAAGATTTTGGGTGTGGGCACCGTGGGCGACTTCAATGCAGCCTGCCAGCACGGACATGCCACCGACCTGATAAACGTGTCCGAAGCCTTGCAGGAGAAGAAGATTTCCTACATAGCCGACGAGATATACCATCGCGGCACCAACGGGCAGCGGGTGAAGCTCATTCTCATCTCCGGTCCGTCGTCTTCGGGCAAGACCACATTCAGCAAGCGCCTCAGCATCCAGCTTATGACCAACGGACTGCGTCCTTATCCCGTTTCATTAGACGATTATTTCGTGAACCGCGAGGATACGCCGTTGGACGAAAACGGAGAGTATGATTATGAATCGCTCTATGCGTTGGATTTGGATTTCTTCAATGCCCAGCTACAGGCACTGTTGAGGGGAGAAGAGGTGGAGCTGCCGCGTTTCAACTTCACTACAGGCCGGCGCGAACCGAGCGGGAACCGCCTGCGCATAGACGACAACATGATACTGATTCTGGAGGGCATCCATGCGCTGAACCCCGAACTCATTCCGCACATACCGCCCGAGAATACCTATAAAATATATGTATCGGCACTGACCACCATCCTGCTGGATAACCATAATTACATCCCCACCACCGACAACCGCTTGCTTCGCCGCATCATCCGCGACTACAAATACCGTGGCTATTCGGCCGAAGAGACCATCCGCCGCTGGCCCAGCGTGCGTGCAGGCGAAGACAAATGGATTTTCCCTTACCAGGAGAATGCGGATGCCATGTTCAATTCGGCCTTGCTGTTTGAGTTGGCAGTGATGAAAGATTATGCCATCCCCATTTTGCGGAGCGTACAAAACAACCGTCCCGAATATTCCGAGGCATACCGCCTGCGCAAGTTCTTAGAGTATTTCACGTCTGTACAAGACAAGGAACTTCCGCCCACTTCGCTGTTGCGGGAGTTTTTGGGCGGAAGCAGTTTCAATTACTAAGCGGTCGTCCTCCTTAATCCGTAGGGAAATCAAGCAACACTTTATCCGCCTCATCAATGGGGCGGATGACCCTGCATGGATTTCCCACGGCCAACACATGGGGCGGAATATCTTTAGTCACCACGCTTCCCGCACCTATCACGCTGCCTTCGCCGATGGTTACTCCCGGCAATACTGTCACATGGGCTGCAATCCACACATTGTCGCCTATGGTGATGGGAAGTGCGCGCATGATTCCCTCGTTGCGTTGTTCTGCACAAAGGGCATGGGTTACTGTACAGAGGCTGGTGTTGGGTCCGATGAATACATGATGCCCGATGGTGACCGGAGCTTCATCCAGTATAGTCAGATTGAAGTTGCCCACAAAATGGTCACCGATGCGTATGTTTATGCCAAAGTCGCAGTGGAACGGACTGTGCAGAATAAAGTTGCTGCCTACTGCTCCGAAAATCTCCTGTGCAAGCCTATGCCGTTCCTCCCGTTGCGAGGGAGGAAGCGTGTTGAGGCGGAAACACTTCTCTTCACATGCCGACAATACTTGAAAAACATCCTCACCAAATGCGTTCACCCAACTGCCCGGACGCAGACGTGCTTGCAAGTCGGCTGCTGATACCAGCCTTTTCCCGTTGTTATTATTCTCTGAATTTCCCATTAAGACTCCTTTACCGTATTAAGAATGTTCGAAATGTCCATTGTTTATGACGCAAAGAAACGAATTAATTGGGCTATTTGCAAACAATGCCTTGCTTTTATAGGGTTTGATGCCGTGAAAATCATCGCAGTGTCTTGTCGTTCTTTCGTCATGTTGCGACCGTTGTCACGGCACAGGAAACATTTTTTTTCAGAAAAAACGTAGAAACACACCTTATTATATGGCAAGTTTTTAGTTTTTTCCTACTTTTGCCCCCAAATAAAAAAGGGATACACTGTATTATGCAAAAAAACTTAGTAATAGTTGAGTCACCGGCCAAGGCTAAGACCATAGAAAAATTCTTAGGAAGCGATTATAAGGTTCTTTCCAGTTACGGACACATCCGCGACTTGAAGAAGAAAGAATTCAGTATAGACGTGGAGCATGGATTCACGCCGACATACGAGATACCGAAAGATAAAAAGGCATTGGTAGCAGAGCTGAAAGCCGAAGCCAAGAAAGCCGACGTAGTGTGGCTCGCATCCGATGAAGACCGCGAAGGGGAGGCCATATCATGGCACTTGTATGAAGTCTTAGGGCTTGACCCGGCAAAGACCAAGCGTATTGTATTCCACGAAATAACCAAGACGGCCATACTGAAAGCCATCGAAAACCCGCGAGACATCGACGTGAACCTGGTGAATGCCCAGCAGGCACGGCGCATACTCGACCGCATTGTGGGATTCGAACTCTCGCCCGTGTTGTGGAAGAAAGTGAAGCCTGCGCTGTCGGCCGGACGGGTGCAGTCCGTAGCTGTGCGCCTGATTGTGGAGCGCGAACGCGAGGTGCATGCTTTCGTCAGCGAATCCTCCTACAGGGTGACTGCCACATTCGAGGTGCCCGATGCCGACGGCAAACCGGTGGAAGTGAAAGCCGAAGCAGGCGTGCGCTTCAGCCAAAAGGAGGATGCAAGGGAATTTCTGGAAACTTGCCAGGATGCCCGCTTCACGATAGAAGACATCACCACCCGGCCGATGAAGAAATCGCCGGCACCGCCCTTCACCACCTCTACCTTGCAGCAGGAAGCGGCACGCAAGCTGGGATTCACGGTGGCACAGACCATGATGGTGGCACAAAGACTCTACGAAAGCGGAAAGATTACCTACATGCGTACCGACTCTGTAAACCTCTCCGGACTCGCTCTCGCCACCAGCAAGGAGGCTATCCTCTCGCTCATGGGAGAACAGTATGTGAAGACCCGCCAGTTTGCCACCAAGACCAAAGGTGCACAGGAGGCTCACGAAGCCATACGCCCCACTTACATGGAGAACGAGACCATAGAGGGAACGCCGCAGGAGCAGAAACTCTATGAACTGATATGGAAGCGCACCATCGCTTCGCAGATGGCGGATGCCGAACTGGAGAAGACCACGGCCACCATTGCCATGAGCAACAGCACCGAGAAGTTCTTTGCCACGGGCGAGGTCGTGATGTTCGATGGTTTCTTGCGCGTATATAGGGAATCGTATGACGATGACAGCGAGCAGGAAACCGAAAGCCTGTTGCCGCCTCTTGCCATACGCCAACAGCTGGAGCGGAAAGAGATTTATGCCACGCAGCGGTTCACCCAATGCCCGCCCCGATACACGGAGGCCAGCTTGGTGCGCAAGTTGGAAGAATTGGGCATCGGACGTCCTTCTACATACGCGCCCACCATCTCTACGGTGCAGCAGCGCGGCTATGTGGAGAAAGGAAACAAGGAAGGCGAGAAACGCCCTTACGACATATTGAAACTGAAAGGAAGCCGAATCACGGAATCTACCAAGACCGAGATGTATGGCAGCGAGCGAGGCAAGCTGTTGCCCACCGACACGGGTATCGTGGTGAACGACTTCCTGATGGAATATTTCCCCGAAATCATGGACTACAACTTCACGGCCAATGTGGAGAAGGAATTTGACGAAGTGGCCGAAGGAGAAAAGGAATGGAGCGGCATGATGGAGGACTTCTACAAAGGCTTCCATCCGCTGGTGGACAAGACGCTGCACTCCAAGACCGAACACAAGGTGGGCGAACGCATGTTGGGTACAGACCCCGTGAGCGGCAAGCCGGTATCTGTCAAGATAGGACGCTTCGGCCCGGTCATCCAGATTGGTTCGGCCGAAGACGAGGAGAAACCACGCTTTGCCCAACTGGTGAAAGGCCAGTCTTTGGAGACCATCACGCTGGAAGAAGCGTTGGAGGCATTCAAGTTGCCCCGCACATTGGGCGACTACGAAGGACAGACGGTGACGGTGGGCGTGGGACGTTTTGGCCCTTACGTGCGCTACGACAAGCTTTTCGTCTCCATCCCGAAAGGCACCGACCCCATGGAAATCACGCTGGACGAGGCTGTACAGCTGATTCGTAACAAGGTGGAGGCCGAGGAGAAGAAGTTTATCAAGAGCTTCGATGAAGATCCCGACATGCAGGTGTTGAACGGCAAATACGGTCCTTACATCTGTTATCAGAAAAAGAATTATAAGATACCCGAAGGTGTGGAGCCGGCAGACTTGAACCTGGAGGCCTGCTTCAAGATTATCGAGTTGCAAAAGAACAAGGCAGAAACCCGCAAGGTGAAAATGGCCGCAAAACGAAAGAAATGACACGCATATTCTTGATAGGCTATATGGGCGCGGGCAAGACAACTTTAGGCAAGGCGTATGCCCGCGAGATAGGGTTGAGCTTCATCGATCTGGACTGGTATATCGAAGAGCGCTTCCACAAGACCGTGGGGCAGCTCTTTGCCGAACGGGGCGAACAGGGTTTCAGGGAACTGGAGCGCAGGATGCTGCACGAAGCAGCCGAGTTTGAAGATGTAATCATTTCGGCAGGAGGGGGGACACCTTGCTTCTTCGACAACATGGATTACATGAATGCCTGTGGCGAGACGGTCTTTCTGGAAGTGACGCCTCAAGTGTTGTTCCGCCGTCTGCGGGTGGCCAAGCAGCAGCGTCCGCTGTTGGCTAAAAAGTCTGACGAAGAATTGATGGACTTTATAAATGAAGCGTTGCAAAAGAGACTCCCGTTCTATACGAAGGCGAAACACACGTTTGTGGCCGACGAACTGGAGGATAAAAGGCAAATCAAAAGTTCTGTGGAGCGTTTGAGGAAGTTGCTGGAAGAAAGTGCTTCCAATCAATGACAATAAACATGCCTTGTAGGGGCAGAATATTTTCTGCCCGTAATCATCCACATGGGTGTTATCGGGCGGAAGATATTCCGCCCCTACAACTAAATAAAAGAACAATAAATTAAAATAAGTACATACACTCTTTGCACTGAATGAAGAAATGAGAAAATGGCGTATTGAAGATTCGGAAGAACTCTACAACATTACCGGTTGGGGAACTTCGTACTTTGGTATCAATGACAAAGGTCATGTAGTGGTAACTCCGCGCAAGGATGGCGTGGCGGTCGATTTGAAAGAACTGGTGGACGAACTTTCTTTGCGGGACGTGGCAGCTCCCATGCTCGTGCGTTTCCCGGATATTCTGGACAACCGTATCGAAAGAATAGCCCGGTGCTTCCATCAGGCTGCCGATGAATACGGATATAAGGCACAGAACTTCATCATCTATCCCATCAAGGTGAACCAGATGCGCCCGGTAGTGGAAGAAATCATCAGTCATGGCAAGAAATTCAACTTAGGACTGGAGGCCGGCTCCAAACCCGAACTTCATGCGGTGATTGCCATCAACACGGATTCTGATTCGCTGATTATCTGCAACGGATATAAGGACGAAAGCTACATTGAGCTGGCCTTGCTGGCGCAGAAGATGGGCAAGCGCATCTTCCTCGTGGTGGAAAAGATGAACGAACTGCGCCTCATTGCCCGCATGGCCAAGCAACTGAACGTGCGCCCAAACATAGGCATACGCATCAAGTTGGCTTCGTCGGGCAGCGGCAAGTGGGAGGAAAGCGGCGGCGATGCCAGCAAGTTCGGGCTTACTTCCAGCGAACTGCTCGAAGCGCTCGATTTCTTAGAGAAGAAAGACCTGAAGGACTGCCTGAAGCTGATTCATTTCCACATAGGCAGCCAAGTGACCAAGATACGCCGAATCAAGACCGCCTTGCGCGAGGCTTCGCAGTTCTATGTGCAGTTGCATGCCATGGGCTTCAAGGTGGAGTTTGTCGATATAGGCGGCGGATTGGGAGTGGACTACGACGGCACGCGCTCATCGAACAGCGAGAGCAGTGTGAACTACTCCATCCAGGAATACGTGAACGACTCCATCTCTACGCTCGTAGATGCCAGCGACAAGAACGGCATACCTCATCCCAACATCATTACGGAAAGCGGACGCTCGCTCACCGCCCATCATTCGGTGCTGATATTCGAAGTGCTGGAGACGGCCACCCTGCCCGAGATGGACGACGACTTCGAAGTGAGCGACGACGACCATGAACTGGTGCGCGAACTCTATGAGATTTGGGACAAGCTGAACCAAAGCCGCATGCTCGAAGCCTGGCACGATGCGCAGCAGATACGCGAGGAAGCACTCGACCTGTTCAGCCACGGCATTGTGGACCTGAAGACCCGTGCGCAGATAGAACGCCTCTACTGGTCGGTCACCCGCGAGATAAACCAGATAGCTTCGGGACTGAAACATGCGCCCGACGAATTCCGCAAGCTCGACAAGCTTTTGGCCGATAAGTATTTCTGCAACTTCTCTCTCTTCCAGTCTTTGCCCGACTCATGGGCCATAGACCAGATATTCCCCATCATGCCCATACAGCGTCTGGACGAGAAGCCCGACCGCACGGCCACCCTGCAGGACATCACTTGCGATTCGGATGGCAAGATAGCCAACTTCGTCTCCACCCGCAACGTGTCACACAACCTGCCGGTGCATTCGCTGAAAGGAAAAGACTCTTATTATATAGGTGTATTCCTGGTGGGTGCCTATCAGGAGATATTGGGCGACATGCACAACCTGTTTGGCGACACCAATGCCGTACACGTCACCGTGGATGAAAAGGGTTACTCCATCGACCAGGTGATAGACGGCGAGACCGTGGCCGAAGTGTTGGACTATGTGCAGTACAGCCCCAAAAAGCTGGTGCGCACGCTGGAGACGTGGGTGACCAAATCGGTGAAAGAAGGAAAAATATCGGTGGAAGAAGGCAAGGAGTTCTTGTCCAACTACCGTTCGGGACTCTATGGATATACTTATTTGGAATAAAAGATGAAAGAAAAACTGACTATCATAAAAGTAGGCGGAAAGATTGTGGAGGAAGAAGAAACCCTCCACCGCCTGTTGGCCGATTTCTCTGCCATCGGGGGGCACAAGCTGCTGGTGCATGGCGGCGGACGGTCGGCCACCCGTCTGGCTGCCCGGTTGGGCATAGAGAGCAAGATGGTGAACGGACGCCGTATCACCGATGCCGAAACACTGCAAGTCGTAACGATGGTGTATGGCGGACTGGTCAATAAGAACATCGTGGCCGGGTTGCAGGCACGGGGCGTGAATGCCATTGGCCTGACCGGAGCCGATATGGACGTCATCCGTTCGGTGAAACGCCCGGTGCGCGAAGTGGACTACGGCTTTGTGGGCGATGTAGAGAAAGTGAACGCCGATTTCTTAGCCACGCTGATTCGGGGCGGCATGGTGCCCGTCATGGCCCCGCTGACCCACGACGGTCAGGGAAGTATGCTCAACACCAATGCCGATACCATTGCCGGAGAGACGGCCAAAGCACTGGCACCGCTGTTCGATGTCACTCTGGTATATTGCTTCGAGAAGAAGGGAGTGTTGCTTGATGAGAACGACGATGACAGCGTGATTCCCGTCATCACGCCGCAAGACTTCAAGAACTACGTGGAACAAGGAGTGGTGCAGGGAGGAATGATTCCCAAACTGGAGAACTCTTTTTCGGCCATCGATGCCGGCGTGACGCAAGTCATCATCACACAGGCCTCCGCCATCGGAGGAGAGGGTGGAACCATCATCAGAAAATAAATTCAAAAAAAACGCCGGGTGAGTGTAACTTTCGTGTCACTCACCCGTCATTATTACAGAACCATGCGAGAAATCAGTTTCCGAAACGACATCCTGCCCCTGAAAGACAAGCTCTACAGGCTGGCCCTGCGCATTACGCTGGACACGGCAGAGGCGGAAGATGTGGTGCAAGACACACTGATAAGGGTATGGGACAAGCGGGACGAGTGGCCGCAGTTTGATTCATTGGAAGCCTATTGCCTGACCATTGCCCGCAACTTAGCCATAGACCGCAGCCGGAAGATGGACGCGCAGAGCACGGAACTCACTCCCGAAGTGAGGGAAATGCCCGATGCATGGACACCCCACGACCGGCTGGAGCAAGACGAACAGATGAGCCTGATACACACGCTGGTCAATGAATTGCCGGAGAAGCAGCGCGTCATGGTGCAACTGAGGGATGTGGAAGGAAAGACATACAAAGAGATTGCAAACATTCTGCAAGTGACCGAAGAGCAGGTGAAAGTAACCCTCTTCAGGGCGCGGCAGAAGATAAAACAAAGATATACGGAAATAGAGGATTATGGACTATAAGTATATAGAACAGCTTTTGGAACGCTACTGGAACTGCGAGACCTCTTTGGAGGAAGAACAGATTCTGCATGCTTTCTTTCGCCAGAAAGATATACCTGCCCACCTGCTTCGCTACAAATCCTTGTTTGCCTCTTACGAGGCTGCGAAGGAAGTGAAGTTGGGTGAGGACTTCGATGCCCGTATCCTGGCCCGGGTGGAAAGACCTGTGGTGAAGGCCGAACGCCTGACGATGCGCACGCGCTTCATGCCGTTGTTCAAGGCAGCTGCCGTAGTTGCCATCCTGTTGGGGATGGGCAGCGTGGTGCAACGCACGATGGATGATGGTGCCAACGGCGATGTGATGCTGGTGTGCGGAGAATGCCGCGACTCCATCAGCAATGCGCAAGTGGCCTGCGACATTGTTTTGTCGGCCGATTCGGTGGCAAAGAAAGTCGCTGTCGATGAAACATCGTCGGGGACAACGAATTAGAACATTTTCATTTGCTTTTATATAAATAGTAATAGTTAGTGCTTATTAAAACAACTTTTTTTAGATGAGGCTGTGAAGTTTCAATTCTCTCAAATCTTAATTAACTAACTAAATAAAAAAAGGGTTACCGCGTGAGCAGTAATCCTTTTTTTGATTGTAAATACTAAAGAGAGAGATTTATATGAATGGTTATTTGCTGTTTACGCTTCCTAAGCCCGACTTTTGCAGCCCGATGACTTGCGGGTCTCCGTAGTAGTTCACGCTGCCCACGCCTTTGGTGGTGATGTCTATGGTGCCCGAAGCATAACAAGAAACACTTCCCACGCCGTTTTGTTCCACAATCACATCGGTTGCCAGCATGTTTTGGGCCTTCACGCTTCCCACTCCGTCTAAGTGGTATTTGGCCTTAGCGGCCTGTCCCTGCATCTCGATGCTGCCTACTCCCCTTTGCGACACATACACGTTGCCCGCTATCAGGGCATCGGTCTGTATGCTTCCCACACCGTCTGATACAATGGAAATCTCGTTCACCTTCACCGTGTCTTTCAGTGTGATGGTTCCTACGCCCTTTTGGCTGATGCCCGAAAGCTCCGGACTGCTGACGGTGATGATAATCTTGTTGTTCCTCAACTTGCTGAATTCTTTCTTGTCCATGCTGATGTAGAGCGTATTGTCGCGGGTCAGCACGGTGAGGTGTTCAATGTAGTTCTCCGGTCCGTCGGCCTGCACCGTGGTGGCTTTCCCCTGAGTGAACACGATGCTTACCGGAGCCTGGTTGTTGATTTGGCTGAAAGCATCGATGCTATATTTTTTGCACACTATGTTCTTGCTGGCTTCGGGGCCTGAGGAGAAGTGCATGCACCCTGTGACAGCAAACGCTGTCAGCATGAAACTGATAAAAAGAAAGGTTCTTGTCTTCATAATAATATCTGTTATTTTAATCGTTTTCTCATTATTTGTCCCTACGGTTACACAATGTCTGTGTCCTTTATACTATTATAGTCAAAAAGAAATACTTTGCGAATTACACAATCTAAAATTGAGAGTTA
>JAUNIV010000464.1 GCA_030523385.1 Bacteroidales bacterium
GCGCATATAGACCACGGAAAATCCACGTTGGCCGACCGCTTGCTGGAATATACAGACACCATCAAAGTGACGGAAGGACAGATGCTGGACGATATGGATTTGGAGAAGGAGAGAGGTATAACCATCAAAAGTCATGCCATACAAATGGAGTACACGTATCAGGGGGAAAAATACATATTGAACTTGATTGATACTCCGGGACACGTGGACTTCTCTTACGAAGTGTCTCGCTCCATAGCCGCTTGCGAAGGAGCATTGCTGGTGGTGGATGCATCGCAGGGCGTGCAGGCACAGACCATATCCAACCTCTATATGGCATTGGAACACGATTTGGAGATTATCCCCGTGATGAACAAGTGTGACATGGCCAGCGCCATGCCCGAAGAAGTGGAAGATGAAATCATAGACCTGCTTGGATGCAAGCGCGAAGAGATTATCCGCGCATCCGGCAAGACGGGCATGGGAGTAGAGGAGATACTCAAGGCGGTAGTAGAACGGGTGCCCCATCCGGAAGGTGACGAAAACGCTCCGTTGCAGGCATTGATATTCGACTCCGTGTTCAATTCCTTCCGCGGCATTATAGCTTACTTCAAGATAGAGAACGGCGTGATACGCCAGGGCGACAAGGTGAAGTTCTTCAACACCGGCAAGGAATATGATGCCGATGAGGTAGGCGTGCTGAAGATGGACATGATACCCCGCAAGGAATTGCGCACAGGCGATGTGGGCTACATCATTTCGGGTATCAAGACTTCACGCGAGGTGAAAGTGGGCGACACCATTACCCACATAGCGCGTCCGTGTGAAAAAGCCATTGCAGGTTTTGAAGAAGTGAAACCGATGGTGTTTGCAGGTGTATATCCCATCGAGGCAGAAGAATACGAGAACCTGCGCGCATCGTTGGAGAAATTGCAGTTGAACGATGCTTCGCTTACTTTCCAGCCCGAATCTTCGTTGGCTTTGGGCTTCGGTTTCCGCTGTGGCTTCTTGGGATTGTTGCACATGGAAATCGTGCAAGAGCGTTTGGACCGTGAGTTTGATATGAATGTGATTACCACCGTGCCCAATGTATCTTACATGGTGTATGACAAGCAGGGACATGCCATCGAGGTGCACAACCCCGGCGGAATGCCCGAACCTACATTGATTGACCACATCGAGGAACCTTACATAGACGCTACGGTCATTACGGCCACCGACTACATCGGCCCTATCATGACGCTTTGCCTTGGCAAGCGGGGCGAACTGGTACGCCAGAATTATGTATCGGGCAACCGCGTGGAGATACACTATCGCATGCCGTTGGGTGAAATCGTGATTGACTTCTATGACAAGCTGAAGAGCATCTCAAAAGGATATGCTTCCTTCGACTATCACCAATCAGGTTTTCGTCCTTCCAAACTGATTAAGCTGGATATTCTGCTGAACGGCGAACCGGTGGATGCACTTTCCACACTGACACATGTAGATAATGCCTACGAGTTGGGACGTCGCATGTGTGAGAAACTGAAGGAACTGATTCCGCGCCAGCAGTTCGAGATAGCCATTCAGGCAGCTATCGGCGCTAAGATTATTGCCCGCGAAACCATCAAGGCTGTGCGTAAGGATGTGACGGCTAAGTG
>JAUNIV010000064.1 GCA_030523385.1 Bacteroidales bacterium
GGGAAAGAGAAGAAACGTACCGAAGGAAAAGAATGTTATATAACACAAAAAGGATAATTCATCACGACTGAAAACATCGTGACAAATTATCCTTTCACACACGGGTCGCCGAATAAAAAACATCGCTATCGGCTTGCGCCAAATTTCACGGTATCAAACCATATTTTTGACCGTATCAAAATTATTTTTTAAAGGAGCAAAAATTTTTTTTAAAGCACCAAATCAGTCCTTTGATACTATCAAACCGAAAGCCTGCTCCTATCCCGAACCCGGAGACATTTATCATTATTGATGAGAGACTTTCAAATCACTGACTTTCAAGCTTCCGGAATAGCAATCCACCGACCATCCGTTCTTCTGAATGCCATAGATGCGGTTCGTATAAGCCACCTGGTCATTGATATAGACCACGCATACGGAATTGTCCGTATAAATATCTATCCGGTAGGTATTGTCCTGAGGAACATCGAATACATAGCCGTCTATGCCTTCAATAAATCCTTTACCTTCCTCGCCGCCTTCCTCGAAGTTGAGCTTGCGCTTGTTGTCATTGTCTTCCGGATTGACCACTACGGAGTAATATTTCTTAGAATCCGTGCCGCGCACGAAAGAGAAGCCGAACTTATCGCCTCTGCCCGAAGTGGTAGCCGTGAAAGATACATGGTTGCATTCATCCAGACGGCTGAACAACACATACGAATCGGTTCCCAATGTGTATTCCGCTCCGCTACCGCTCACGCTGCCGCCTTGTGCCATGGCTTTCACTTCGGCAACGGTGGCAAACTTCTGCGCAATGCCGTCCACCGGTCCCAGCGTCAGGGTGCCGTCGGTATGTTGTATCAGCTTATGAGCGACTAAGTTGCCAGCCCATTTCGGTTCCTGCGGATATGCTCCTACGTTGGTATTGTCATTACCCGGACGAGTGGGACACCATCCCCAAATGTAACGGTTCGTACCGTCTGAAGCTGTCTTGCCGGCATAGAAACCTCTGGAATCCAGGAAGCCTTCGTGACCGTCGGGCCAGAGTCCGGCATCGTTTGCCGTGCAGGCTTTCAGCTCATCCAGCGTGCGTCCCTTGAAGTATTGCACACGGCGTACGGCGGCATGCATCTCCGAATAAACCAGATACCACCAGTCGCCCATCTTGAACACGTCGGGACATTCGTAGAAGCGGTCCCACATCATGGTCATAAACACTCCCTGATGCTCCCATGCCTTCAAGTCGGACGAAGTATATTCGGCCAACACGCCTTTGCCGTCTTTCGTGGTAGAGACAATCAGGTGATAACGTCCGTCGTCGCCCACGAAAACAAACGGGTCGCGGAAATCGCTCTTGCTATATCCGTCTGTATTTCCTTTCAGATAGAAAGTGCGGTCTTTCGTCCAGTTCTTGAAGTCGGACGAAGTGGCCATCATCACCACCTGTCCGTTTTCGGACGAGGTGGGTTGATATTTGTTGCCGGTGTAGAAGGTGTAATACAGATTGTCGGCGGCATTGTAGATGGTGCTTCCCGTACCGATGGCAGCATCTTGTTCGGCCAGTCCGCCGCAAGGAATCAGCTCACCCAGCGAGGTGTAAGAGGCTGCATCCTTTGTACTTACCGCCCATACAGGGTGGTAAGTACCGGCTTGATTAGGACGGTATTCTTGCAAATACATGATTTTGAACTCTCCCGAAGCTGCATCGTAGAAAGGCATCGGGTCGCCTACGTATCCGGCGTAGGGCTTGTAATAGGTGCCGAAAGTCATGGCATCTGTCGAAGCAAAGTAAGTGTCCGTACCTTCCCAGTCGCGCTGTGTCAAGACCGGATCGTTGTCATCGCTGCAACCGCCGGCAAGCACGCCCAGCATGGCAGCCATAGCAAATGAATATATCATTGTCTTCATAGATTTGTCTTTTATTTATTGGCTGTTAAGTAATTGATAGCATTCTCAGTCATTGTGGCCACGTTGCCGTGATACTTGTCTCCCGAAGCATCTACTCCGTAGGCATACCAGTCATAGCATCCGGAACCGATACATACGATACCGCCTCTCGTTCCTTCGGGCAGATATTCCCATGCCACGATGGCGCCGTCGCCTCCATAGCCCAAATCGACACCGCCGGTAGCCTGGCGCCAGTCTTCATTGGTGGCGTAACCGCCCCAGTCGGAACCGATGTGCCATTGTGCCGTACTGTTGGTGATGCGGTAACCGGCATCGCAAGTATATACTGCGTTGGTTTCGCTGCCGTTCATCACCAGGTTCTGATACAACGGGTGTGTTTCGTGGCCTTGTATGAAGAAGCTCCACGGTCCGCCTGTTATCTCGCCGCTTTCTTCCGACTGTCCCCAACAGTTGTTCGGGTTGTTGCCGTCTTTCGTTGCGCCCAATTTGGCTGCATAGTAAGTGGCATAGCGGGTAAGCAGGAAGTTCATGCCGTTGTTATAAAGCTCTTTCATCTTCACCAGTGCATTGACAGCCTGCGGAGCGGCATTATCAAACTTATCCATTGTGTCTATACCGCCGTCAATGTGCAGGTGCCACCATATCAGCTTGCATTCGTCCATGTTCACGCGGCCTGCCTGTATGTCTTCGAAGGAAACATACTGTGAGTTGGGCACATTGTTCAGCATCCACGTAGCGGCTTCTTTTTCTTCGGCATTCAGCAAGTCGAGAGAAGCAGCCAGTCCGACATAAACTGCACTGGGTGCGTCGGTAGGAATTACCGTTACCTGATAAACGGAGGAAGCTGTGTTGTAAGAAACCGTGAAGTCCACCGGATTAGTAAAGTCTATGGCCTGTCCGGATGCCGGAGAAACCACGGCTCCTTCGGAAACAGTAATGGCAGGAACCAGATTGGTGACATCCGTAGTGCCCGGCACGCGGACTGTGATGGTGCGCTTCGTCTGGTCTATCACGCCGGCATAAGCATCGTTCAGCTTGAAGGCAAGAATCTTGGCCTCATCGTGTTTCACGGTGACTGTGAAGTCCAGGAACACATCGCCGTTGGTCACGTGAATCACCTGCGGATAAGAAAGGTTGAGCACATCGCCTGCCTTGACAGAGGTTTCTGCTCCTTCGGAAGCCGCAACGGCAGTAACCTTCATGGCTTCCGTGTCATACACTTCGGGGATAGCTACCGTGACCGTCTGTGTGGCACGGTCGATAGTTCCCTGATAAACTCCGTCCAACTCCAAAGAAGTCAGCCATACATCTCCGTCCAGCCGGAGGTCGGACACATTGCTGTCATTGCACGCATAGGCAACGAGGCAGAGCAATGCTCCTAAGAAAAATCTATGTATATTGTATATGGTTTTCATTGTTCTTCTATATTAATAATAAGGTAATTACCATCCACCGCAATTCTGCGTATAGTTGCCGTTGCTGGCACTCATCTGTGCAAACGGAATGGGCAGATATTCGTTCTTGTTCTTCGTAAAGGATGCACTGGAATAGATGGTGCAGTCATTGGCCTCTTCGGCATAGAATTTGTTCAGCACTTCGGCAGCCTCTCCCCATCTCACGAGGTCGAAGAAGCGGTCGGACTCCAGAGCCAATTCCACGCGACGTTCAAACTTCAGCATCTTCAGGGCGTCTTGCTGTGAATAGCTTCCGCTGTAGGGCTGAATGTTGAAGTGTACGCCATACTCCATTTCATAGTCGGCTATCATGGCCGTGCTCTGCTTGGCGCGGGTACGCACTTGGTTTATCAAATCCACTGCCTCAGACAGGCGTCCGTCGTTCAGTTGGATCAGTGCTTCGGCACGCATCAGCAATACATCGGCATAGCGCAACACGATGCGGTTCATCGGAGAACCCCACCAGGCACCTTTAATCAGATAATCGCCATCGGGATCTACATTGTGCTTCAAAGTGACGTAGTAACCATAAAGTCCGTTACTGCGGCTCCAGGTAGTCGATTCGTCCATGATGTAGTTCTTGTTGAACTCGTAGGGGAATCCCGGCATACCGATGGTCAGGAACAAGCGGGGATCTACATAATCGGACTGCGAGTCATAATCCTTGCTGTTGAAGGAGTCAAAGATGGGGTGTCCGTCGGCATCCGTGCGGAAAGCATTTACCAGGTTCTGGCTCGGCTTGTAGAAGTCGCAACCTCCGTCGGTCACTCCAGGGATGTTGGGAACTATCAGACCGTATGACCAGTTACAGTTACCGTTGTTGGTTCCATCGTTCATGGAGTACTGCATGGCCCACAATGATTCCGGTCCGTTTTCATACTGAGGCTCGGGACGGAAGTTGTTGTGGAAGTCCGGTTCCAGCGAATAGCCTCCAGCCGACATGATGGCCGGGTCGGTATATTGCACCACTTTCAGCAAATCTTCGGAACTGATGCTTGTCACTTCGTGATTGGCTGCATTGTCCTGATGGTATGCCTTGTAGAGGTAAGTCTTTGCCAGGTAAGCGGCTGCGGCAGCTTTGGTAGGACGTCCCTTATCAGCTTGCTTGGCAGGCAGGTTCTCGTAAGCAAACTCAAAGTCATCGGCAATCTGCTGCCAGCCTTCATCGTTCGTATAGGTTGTATTGGACAAGTAATTGTATTCCTCGGGCGAGAGGTTGGCATCGTTGGCAAATACAATCTGCTTATACAGACGCTTCAACAGGAAATGTCCGTGTCCGCGCAAGAAACGCATCTCGGCAATGCGTTGCTGTTTCAACGAATAAGTATTATCGTCGGTCTGCTCCAACAGTTGCAGGGCAGTATTCACACGGGAGATGCAGTTGTACAGACGTTGCCACATGTCACTGATGTTCCAAGCCGTAGTCATGATACCCTGCGATACGTCCAGCGCATGGAACACATCGCCATCTTCCGTTCCGTTTCCACCCTTATAGGCATCGTCCGAACGTACATCGTAATTCCACATGGAGAAAGAAGAGTTGATATCTTCTGCCGTAATCCACACGGCATAGGCGGAAATCACCAGATTATCCACGTATGCGGGGTCTTTCAATTGTTCGTCGCTGATGGTTCCCTGAGGCACTTGGCTTTCCAAAAAGTCGGAGCAACCCGTACTTGCCAGCGACAAAGCCAAAACTGCTGTATATAATAATTTCTTCATTGTACTGTTGTCTGTTCTATGTGATTAAAAACCTACGTTAACGCCAAAAGTCAGATTCAAAGGTATGGGATAACCGTAATTGGCATTCTCCGGATCCACTCCCGTAAACTCTTTACTCTTGATGGTGAGTGCGTTCTGTGCACTGATGTAGAAGCGCAGACGCTCCATCTTCATCTTCTGTGCTACAGACTTGGGCACGTTATAGCCTATCTGCACGTTGCGCAGCTTCAGGAAAGAACCGTTTTCTACGAAATAAGTAGAAACACGCTTTTCGTTGTTCAGGTCACTACGCGACAGGGCCGGTATGTCAGAGTTCGGATTATTGGGTGTCCAGGCATCGAGCAATCGTTTTCCTTTGTTCAGGAAACCGATGTTCAGACCGCTCCACAAGTCGGTTTCTTTCTTCAGGTCGCTGATAACATCCACTCCCTGCACGCCTTGCCAGAACATGGTGAAGTCGAAGTTCTTGTATTCCAAATAGAGGTTCAGACCGTAGCTGAATGCCGGAGTCGGATCGTAAATCCACTGCTGGTCGGCTTCGGTGATGTAGCCGTCGCCATCCAGGTCGCGCCAGCGGATGCGGCCTACGCCTGCACCTTCCTGCACGGCATGGTTATCGACTTCGGCCTGCGAACGGAAAATACCGTCGGCCACATAGCCCACCTGCGAACCATTGGCATGGCCAATCACACTCTTCACACCGTTACCACCGAAAGTACCATTAGCTGCTACCGTGGCAGGCAAGGCTGTAATCTCGTTGCGGTAAGTAGAGATATTGGCATTGATGTCATATTTCAGACCGTAAGAAGTGGTCTTGCGATAACCCACATTGAGTTCCACACCTTGGTTCTTCATTTCTCCGGCGTTGATCCATTGGGTACTACCTTCACCCATGGCAGCGATACCGGCCATTTCCACCAAAATGTCTGTAGTCTTCTTATAGAACCAGTCGAACGAACCATACAAGCTCTGGTCGAATACGGAGAAGTCCACACCTAAGTTGGTCTGCGTGGTGGTTTCCCACTTGATGTCATCATTACCAATCTGGTTACGCTTGAAACCGGACTGAAGGATGCTACCACCATTGGAGCCTACAATGTCATAAGACGTACCGTAGCTCTGTCCACCGGACTCTGTCACACCGTAGTTGGGCACGTAGATAGTATAGCGGGCAATGTTGGAGATTTCCTGGTTACCTGTCTGACCCCACGATGCACGCACCTTCAGGTCATCCAACCATGAAATGTTGCTCATAAAGTTTTCGCGGCTCAGTCTCCATCCCAAAGAGATAGAAGGGAATGTGGCATAGCGGTTGTTCTTACCGAAACGGGAAGAACCGTCATGGCGCAACGTCAGCGAGAGCAGATACTTTTCATTATAGGTGTAGTTCAGTTTTCCGAAGAAAGAAACCAACGAATAACCTTCGCCCGAACCATAAGCCTGTGCAGTGCCGGAACCGGCATCGGGCCACATGAAATCGGGATTGAGGATAGAGAACTCTTCCTTGTAGCCGGAGAAGTAAACATCGTCCTCGCGGTTCAACTCCATACCCACCATGACATCTCCACGGTGCTTTCCCACTTCCATGTTATAGGTAGCCACGGCATTCCACATCCATTTGGTCCAGTGTTCTTGTTTGGCTTCTACGGCATTCTTGTCGTTGGCCACAGTACCTTCCGTGATGGGGTAAGTAAAGATGCGCTGTGCTTTCTGTGCATAATCCAAACCGAAAGTAGTGCGGATATTGAAGTTCTTAAACGGATTCAGATTCAAGTAAGCATCACCAAACATACGCCAGTAAGTATAGCGGTTGTCGGAGTTACGTTCCAGACGAGCCAACGGGTTTTCGCGGTCGGGATAACCACCCACCGGGCCTGCATATTCTCCGTTGATGTCATACACCGGCAGCGAAGGATTGAACTGCAATACATTCTGCAGGAATCCGCCCGGAGCCTGTACTTCCGAAGTGCGGTTCAGTGTGAAGTGTTCTCCTACGGTCAGCACCTTGCCTATCAGGTTGTAGTCTGAGTTCATACGGGCAGAGAAGCGTTCGAAGTCACTGTCCTTGATGATACCCAAATTCTTGTAATATCCTAATGAGAAGAAAGATGTACCCTTCTCCGAACCGTTGCTCACAGATACATTGTATTGCTGGATGACACCTGTGCGGGTTGTTTCATCAAACCAGTCGGTATCTGCGGCAGGCACCGTGTTGGCCGAATCCAGATACTTGGACATGCTGATGCTGTTCAGTTGCGGATAACCGTTGGCATCATATCCCCAATCGTATTTATATCCCAAAGCATTGGTGTTGGGGTCTTGGCCTTCATTCACGTAAGCCTGCCACATGGCCTGGCCGTATTCTTTGGCATTGAGCACTTCCATCTTGTTGGTGTACATGGAAGCAGCCACAGAAGCATCGAAGTTAATCTTGAGTTGTCCTTCCTTACCTTTCTTAGTGGTGATGATGATTACACCGTTGGCTGCACGCGAACCGTAGATAGAAGCCGAAGCGGCATCCTTCAGTACCTGGATAGACTCGATGTCATTACCGTTCAGTTCGTGCATGCCGCTCTTGGTAGGCACACCGTCTATGATATAAAGAGGGTCGTTGTTATTCAATGTACCTACACCACGGATGCGGATGGTAGTAGCACCGCTCGGCGTACCATCAGCCGTAATGTTCATACCCGGCACACGTCCCTGCAACGCCTTCATGGGGTTGTTTTCATTTTGCTTTTCTATATCAGCCATGCTTACTACGGAGATGGCACCTGTCAGGTCTGCCTTGCGCTGAGTGGTATAACCGGTCACAACGACTTCGCCCAACAGCTCAGTGTTCTCGCTCAGGCTGATATTGAACACGCTTTGTTTGTCCACTTTCAATTCCTGCTCGGCATAGCCTACATAAGACACCTGCATCGTGGCATCGGCAGGAAGTTCGATACTAAAATTTCCGTCAAAGTCGGTTATGGTTCCGTTGGTTGTTCCTTTTTCCAATATGGTGGCTCCTATCACCGGCTCACCGTTCTCGTCTTTCACCGTACCCGTCACTACCTTCTTCGGTGCATTTGCTGCGGGACGGGCCGTTTCCTTAAATATTACAATAGATTTGGATGACACCACGTCATATTTCAATCCTTTTCCTTTCAACACATCGTCCAGTGTTTCTGTCACCAAGGCATTTTCTTTAGACACCGAAATGTTTCTTTCTTCGTCTATCACAGCGTTACGATAAGAAAAGCGGTAAGTGGTTTGCTTTTCTATTTCCTTAAAGATTTCTTTGAGGGAAGCCTGCTGAACATGTATGGTTACGCGTTGCTGCTCCTGTGCCCACGATGCGACACAACCAAATAGCGACAGCAACACAAGCACGGCATATTTCCTCAAGTCAAGATGTTGATGTTTTTTCATGCTACGTTTTTTTAAAGTTATTACTCTGTTTTTTAGTTTTCCTTGCAAGTTTGCCAGTAAAGACAGAGGTTTCCGTACAAAGTACCGAATATTTTTTGTGTTATAAAACATATTTTGAAAATATTTGAGGAAATGCAAAGGAAAGCAGGATCTGTCATCAATTGACAAAGGGGCGAACCCCATGTGTCCACCCCTTCAGAATAAAATGAAGCCGTAATAATCTACGGATACAATGATGATATCACGCTTGATTTCAAATTTCTTCCATCCTCATCAGTTCCCATCCGGCAAACTGTAGGATGATTTTGTGCAGTCGAGTCCCTTGACGCAATGCCTCCACGCGCGGTGCCTTGGCATATCCTTCCATTTGTTCTACGGCCTGTTGCCATTGCGCTTCCGCTTGGGCTTCATATTCTTTCTTTGGCAGATACTTCAGTTCCAATATATAGCTGTGTTCTGCCTGATAATGCGTCATGTTCGGCAACAGGAAGAAATCGCAATATCCATGATTCAATTCGAGTTCGGGAGCCGTCAAGTAATAATCATTCAAGCTCAGGTATGCCATGAAGAAGCCTTGTATGCTCCGTTCGCCCTCGATACTATCACGTACGGAAGACACATTCCGGTAGGCATCGGCCATGTAGCGGAGAGTATCTTCCCATCGGCCATCGAATGCCATGTCATAATACATATCGGTCAGTTCCGACAGGCCGACATCGCATTTCGACTGGTAGTTTTCCAGCAAATACTCGTAGTATTGTTTGCGGACATTGTTGTTAGGAATGCCTAAGATGAGCTTGCTTCCCCTCGTCCCTTTGATGGTCAGCATACCGTAGTAGAAAAGCAGGCTGGGAAATATCTCCGCTTTGACCAGTTCTTTGGCAGGGAATGACTCATACAGTTCCGCCACAATCTGTCCCTTTTCGATTATCTTCTGGATAACCCCTTTCCGGTCTCCATCAATACGGTCGAATTGAAGCAACTTCTTCAGTTTGCTGTAGTCGGTCTTGGTGTTCGGATCCAACATCTTCTTGGGAGCACGTCCGGAATCGATATAATGGCGCAGATAGTAAAGCACCATGTCGCAGTTGAATACCCGTATATCACTCTTCAAGCAATCTTCAGCAAAGCAATAGTTGTCATACCAGGGCTTCATCTCCTCAATCATAGCCTCCACATCGCAGTCAGCCGGCAGCTTCCCTGCATCCTTGTAGTAGTTGAACATTGTGCGCACATCCTCCGTACTGAATCCCAACATCTTATCCAAAAGCGGATGGGTCGATACGTTCCACCCGATATTGAAGCCACTCGTCAGGTCATCGAGGGTTACCGGGCTTACTCCTGTCATAAAGATGCGTTCGAATGTTCCTTTGAACTTCTTGAATACATCCCTGTAGAAACCGCTGGCATGGGTGATGGCGTGATACACTTCTTCGCCCTTTTCATTCAGTACTACATTCGTGAAGTTATCATATTCGTCTATAATCAGATAGAGCGGAATCCTCAATCGGGTTGCATTGTTGCGGATTAAGTCCAACTTGGTATAGGCCGATTTCGCCGCGAAGAGTTCGGTCACTATGGTTTCGGGATAATCGTCCTGATAAGTACGCATGAAGTCATCGAGCATCACTCCGAAATATTCCGTAAAGTTTTCCTCCAGATTATCAATGGAGCCTCCAATGTGTGAAAAATCCAGATAGAGCACCTGATACCGCCCTTTCAACGGAGTAGGATGACTTCCAACCCAAAGGTTGCCGAACAATTCGTCAAACCTATGCATCATCGCTTTGTCATAATAGGCCCTCATCATGCTGATAAAAAGGCTCTTGCCAAACCGCCTCGGACGGATGAAGAACAGGTTTCTCGGCTGATCCTCCAGTACAGGAAAGAACATTGTCTTATCCACATAATACAAGTTCTGTTCCCTCACCGA
>JAUNIV010000065.1 GCA_030523385.1 Bacteroidales bacterium
TTACAAACTTTTAAAACATGAATCAGAAGCGATTTTCAACTCCTGATTCGCATTAGTAAAAAACCAGCATGATTTACAAATAACTATAAATCATGCTGGTTTGTGAGGCTAAATTTGAGAGTTTCTGTTCCAGTAAGCACTCAAGAAAATTAGGTATAATATCGTTTAGAAGCGTCTGCCCGGACCGCCACCAGGACCTCTACCTGGTCCGGGACCAAAGCCCGGTCCGCCAAAGCCATTTCGTCCATTCATCATCTTATCGCGGGCAGCTTTGCTTCCGAAGATGTTCAGACGATAGAGGAAGTGAACCATGCAGTAGCTGTTTACTCCGTTGTAGGTATAAACCGAACGACCTTCGGAGGTCAGCGAACGGGTGATGTTGCTTTGTTTCTTCAATATATCATACATCTCGAAACTGATGGTAGCCGCTCCTTTCAGAAGACTTTGTGCCAGCTGGGCATTCCATATCAGCTCATCGCGGTTCATGCTGGTGTCTGAATAACCGCGGCGTGCTTGGTTGGTGATGTTGGTAGAAAGGCTCATGCCCCACGGTGCGGTCAGCGTAGTAGAGGCACCGTATGAGAAGGTGTAAGGCTCCTGATTGTTGCTCGGGGTGAGTTTATCCTTTTCCACAGAGTAGGATATGCTTCCGTTCAGTCCGAATTCCAACCAGTCATTGCGGTAAGCACCGTTCAGACGTTCACTGAAGTTCAAGTCGGTTGTGGTATTTTTCTGTTCCAACTTGGTGACATTATCTGTCAGGTAGCCAACGTTGTTGCTGTATCTGAGTGTGGAAAACGTATTGATGGTGAATTTCTTGTTCTTCAGAGCCGTGTTATAACCAAACATGCCGAACATGTTCCAGTTGCCGTCAATGTTCTTCGGCGTGGTGGTCCATCCACCGGTCTCGGCATTATAGACACGGCTGTTGCTTACGCTGTTCTGTACCATCTGTGCATTGACGTGGGCAATGATGCCTCGTTGTCTTTCTGCATTGTAGGTGTTATAGAATGCACGAAGGTTGTGGGTGAACGAGGGTTTCAATCCCGGGTTACCCATACGTATGTTCAGCGGGTCGGAGTTATCTGTTACAGGCAACAGGTTCTCCATGCTGGGCTGGCTGCTACGTCCGCGGTAGGTCAGGCGGAGCTGGCTTACTTTGGAGAAGCGGAAACGGAAATCCACATTCGGTGCTACATTGAATACATTACGGGTAGTATCGGTGGCATATTCCCCTTTCTTGTAAGACAAGACAGTGTGTTGAGGCTGGAAAGACATACCGGCTGTAAGTTGCCATTTCTCGCGGATGAATCGCAAAGACACCATCGTATTATGGTTATAGTATTTGTACTCGGCATACTTACTTTGTGTATCGTCTCTCAGTTCGTCTTGTATTTGGCCGAAGTTGGCAGGCAATGGCTCACCCAACAGCCAGTTGTAGGGTAAATTATACACATTCTTGTCGCTTTCGCTGTATTTATATTGGAACTGATAGCTGAATTGCAGGAATACGGCACGGGCTATCGGTTCGCTATAAGTAAGCTGTGCGCTATAACCGTAGTTGTTGGTAGGCGTAGTGGTGTAGCGTCTGATAGAATCTGTCTCTCCCAAATTCAAGATGCCTTGGGAGAAGTAGTGGGTGACAGTGTTGGTGTATTGGTCACTGTCCGTATCACCGAAAGTGGCATTTCCGCGGAAAGTGATGTTGCGTCCCTTGGTATTCAGCTTGCGATTTACTTGCAGGGTAGCTTCACCCGAAAGGGTTTTGCCATCGCTCAAGGTTCCTCCATTGGTGCTGTTTACACGTATGTTGTTCAGCTCTTCATTGGTATTCCAGCCTTCCGAATCGAAATTCAGATAGTTGTTTGGATTGGCCACAATCTGATAAGGGTCGGAATTGAATGTGGCCGATTCGGATGATGAACTGTTGTCGGTCTTTCCCCACGAGAAGTTAGGACGGAAAATGATGTTGGTCATCGTGTCCGGTTTCCACTCCATGCGGAAGTCGGCATTGAAGCTTTTGCTCTTGTTTCTACTCCAGCTGTTGGTGTTCGAGAAAGAACTACCGTTCTGCAAGAAGTTTTCTTTTTGGCCTACGCTGGTTATGTCGGCATCCTGATAGTTATAACGCACACTTCCTCCTATATCCAGCTTTTCTGTCTCTGTGGCAAAGTTGGCACCTATCATTTTAGTGGCATTTAGTCCGTTGTTTCGTCGGAATCGCGGGCCTCCTCCACCTCCTGAAAAGCCTTGGTCGTTTACATTGTTGGCCGATGCAATGACGGATATCTGGGTCTTGTCGCGGAAATGGTTGATCATGGCACGTCCCATATAACGGTCTTCGGTACCGGCAGACAAATCTACGTTACCAAACCATCCTTGGTTCATACCTTTCTTTACAGTGAGGTCCAATACGGTTTCCTCTTCACCGTCGTCAATGCCGGTGATGCGTGCCAAATCGGATTTCTTGTCGTAGGCTTTCAGCTTTTCCACCATGTCAACGGGCAGGTTTTTCAGTCCGGTCTTTACATCTCCGCCGAAGAATTCCTTGCCATCTACCATGATTTTCTTTACTTCCTTGCCGTTGATGGTTACATTGCCGTCTTCATCTACTTCGGCTCCCGGCAGTTTCTTGACCAGCTCTTCCAGCATGGCACCTTCCGGAGTTCGGTAGGCTGAAGCATTATACCCGATGGTATCTTCGGATATGGTGACTTGCGGTGCTTCGGCCACAATAACGGCCTCACCTAACATGATGGCATCTGTAGGCAGAGTGATGGTGCCTACGTTTATACTGGTCTTGTTGGTCGTGAGCTGTATGGCTTTCTCTTGAGTCAGGTAGCCCACGAACGAAACCTTCAATACATATTTCCCTGCACGTGCCGATAGTGAGAACACACCGTTATTATTGGTTACGTTTCCTACTACCATAGCACTATCTGGCAAAGAAAGCAATTGCACGGTGGCTTGTCCCACCGGACTTTTGTCATCTCCATCAATTACGGTTCCAGTCACAGTGATGCGCCTGTTGTTTTGCGCCCAAGAGAGTGTTGCACCGATACACGTCAGCAACAATAAAAATACCAGTTTCTTCATCTTTTGTTTTTTTCCTTAAATTTTAATGCCTAATGCACATTGGACACGCTTATCCTTAAAAGGTTTAATGAAAAAAGTATTTTTATTTCTTAAATCGTTTCTCCACGCGGTTCTTTTGGATGCCAAATTCCAGACAAATGACGTTGAATGCCATGTAAATGATAGCAATGGAGCTGTCGGCTTCTTCCAAATTACCATAATAGACTCCTCTTATCAACATTATAATATAGTATATACCTAATAAATAAATGGCATATCCCATAGACTTCATACGGATCTTTGTGGTTTCTTCATTCTCGTTTTTGGTCTTTGCCAGAAAAATCATGAAAAGAGAGAACCAAATCAGCATCTTGATGGCTGCTTTGGTGAATAGCAAATTGCTGTCATTGATCATTCCGAACATGAACATCGCCAACGGCACAAACACAGACAATAGCAAAACGGCATATCCCATCGTCCTGCAATAAGTGGGTAAGATTCCTTTTATCATAAATGTATTTTTCAGACAAAAGTAATTATTTGTAAGCAAACAGCGAATAACTTTTTGCTTTTTTCCCTATTTTTGCGACAAAATATATAAGGAAAAGATGAACAAGCAAGAAGTTATTATTTGTCATGACTTGGAAGAGAACCTTGTCGGTGCGATAGGAAAGTGCCCGCACGACAAGCTGTTCATCCTGTTAGACGAGCATACGCGAGACTATTGTTGGCCAGTGGTTCAGAAGTTTGATGTGCTGAAAGAAGCCGAACTGATTTGCATTGGTCCGGAAGATGTGCACAAGAATTTGGAAACGCTGGCTTTTGTATGGAAGGAGTTAGGCGATAGAGGTGCTACCCGCCATTCGCTGATGATTAACTTGGGTGGAGGCATGGTGACCGATTTAGGTGGATTTGCTGCATCCACTTTCAAACGGGGCATTAAGTATATCAATATACCTACTACGTTGCTGGCGATGGTTGATGCTTCCGTGGGGGGTAAGACAGGCATTAATTTCAATGGATTGAAGAATGAAATCGGGGTATTCTCTCCTGCTCAAAGCGTGCTGATTGATTCGGAGTTCCTAAAGACGCTGGATGCCCATAATCTTTTTTCGGGATATGCCGAGATGCTGAAACACGGTCTTATCAGTACGTGTGAGCATTGGGCCGAACTGTTGAACTTCGATTTAAATAAGGTAGATTATAAGGCATTGCAGGCATTGGTGGCCAAATCGGTGCAGATAAAAGAGGACATTGTGGAACAAGACCCGTTTGAGAAAGGTATTCGCAAGGCATTGAATTTAGGCCATACCGTGGGGCACGCTTTCGAGAGCTTTGCTTTGGAGAGCAAGCGCCCCGTGTTGCATGGTTATGCAGTGGCATGGGGAATAGTCTGCGAATTGTATTTCTCGCATCTGAAGACAGGTTTCCCAAAAGACAAGTTGCGCCAGACACTTCAGTTTATTAAGGAGCATTACGGTGTCCTGTCATTCGATTGCAAGCAGTACGACCGCCTGTATGAGTTTATGAAGCATGACAAGAAGAATACGGCAGGCGTTATCAATTTCACCTTATTGTCCGAAGTGGGAGAAATACATATCAATCAGTCGGCTACGAAAGAAGAAATCTTCGATATGCTTGATTTCTATCGCGAGTCGATGGGATGTTGAGTAATTGTTGAGATGTAATTTGATTGTTGGGGCGGTAAATACTCCGCCCCAACAATCATTAATCTTAGAATGTAAACAATGCGGTCGCAACCAATCGGTTGTTTGATACGGAATGTGTATCAATGATTTTTCCGTTCGATTGATTCAGTGAGCCATACCAGGCAGAGCTGAAATTATATTCCACACCAAATTTCCAGTGAGGTACATTGTAAGTCAGTTCGGCTGTGGCGCTGACCAACTGATCTACATTAGTGCCTGTGCCATACATCTTAGTCACAGCATCGCTTGTACCCAAATTCTTCATATAACCGAAGAACACAGCCGGTTTCCATTTCTTGCCATACACAATGTTCAGCCATGAACTGGAGTTGCGGTTGGGTGAGTATTCCTGTTCACCCGTGCGGCTGTCTGTAGCCTTTACGCCATAACCGCCCAACATGGAGGTTTGTGTCAGATTAGAACCCAATACGCTCTTGGCTGCCACATACCAGCGGGGAGAAGTATATTTCATGTGTACTTCGTAAGAAAGGGAAGTGACACGTTCATCTACTTTGTAGGTCTTGCCATCTACGGTGGCCTGAGTGCGTGGCTTCAGCGAAACCATCTCGATGCCTGCACCTACCAGCCAATTGGCATCCTTGTAGTCGAGTCCTACATAGATTTCGGGAACGCAGCTGTTCTTGATGTATGACTGGCTTTTGCCGTCGGGGCCTTGTGACAGGTATTGTGACTGCCAGACGGCTGCTCCCGTGATTTGTATGTCGCCTGTCTTATAGCGGTAACGTATCTGCGGTGCGCGGCTGAACGGTTGGAAAGGTGCACCCATGTTCAGGTTCAAAATCTGAGGTGATACATCTCCATAGAGCGGATGCCATGTCTGCCCCAATAATACAGCCGACTTGCCCCAATCCAAATTCAGATAGGCATGACGCAGGCGAACGACAGAGAATGAAGTGCCGGTGCCACGGAAGTCGAATTCCACTTTGGCCGAAGTCTTGGCATTACCCAATTTCGGTCCCTGCACATCTACTCCCAAACGGGTATATAAGGTATAGAAACTTCCGTTGGCTGTAGCGTTCAGATCCTTCCCGTTTTCATCATATACCTTATCTTTGGGATACATGTAGAACAGTCCGTCCACAGTCTCTTCATTGGCACGGCTGTTGTAAAAAAGGTCGGTACGTACTTGCCCATAGAACTTGTAACTGAAGTCTTTCTGTTGGGCAAAGCTGCCTATCGGCAGCAGCATGAGCGATAACAATAGTAATGAATGTTTTCTCATCTTTTCTGATAAATTATAAGGTTCTTGGTTCTGTAATATCCATTAATAAATCTCTATTTCGTCCAGTGCCATCATGCTTGCTACTTCGCTATGGTCGTTCGGACTGTAACAGTCTATGCCGTTGCGAATCTTTCCGCCGCTGATAAATTCTATCTTTATCTGGGCAGCTTCTTGCGTGGGGATTTCTATTTCTTCATCAAATCCCTTGAAAGAATTCTCCTTGATGTCATAAGCAAATTCCTTTTCGGCAACTTTCTCAAACTTACCGTCTGCAGAAGCTATATATACCACGGCCTTGCTTACCGGAAGGATACCACCGGCTGCGTTATATAGTGTGCCGAAACGTATCTTGCTCACCGGAGCCTTTTCTAAGCTGACGGTGAATGTCACTTTGCCGTCCTTGTCGGGGCGGATGCCTGCCCACGGAGTGGACGAAGCATCGTTGCCGCGCTTGCCGTTGGTCAGTCCCATGGTGACAGTGTCAGCTCCCAATACATCGTTCTCGCCCAAAATATCACCCTTCATACCGCGCGGGGCAGGAGAGAGTTCATACTTCTTTCCGGTGATGAGGTTTTTATAAAGAGCCTTGTGAGTCACTTTGCCCACCGGCTTTCCATTGGCAAAGACGACTGCTTTCAAATCATAACTGTCATCCAATGGGAACGGCTGTGTGTACAGCTGGCCATTGCTGGCAGAAGGTTCTGTGCCGTCCGTCGTATAGTAAATCTGTGCATGGGGATAGAAAGTTTCCAGCTCTACATTCAGCACACCTTCGGCATTGGCACGGGTATTGATGTTGACATCGAAGAAGTTGCGACACGGCTTCACGCCCATGACTTCCAGGCGGTCAAAGTCTTCTACCATGCGTTCGCAGAAGGAAGCAAAGTCTTTTTTATCTACCGGAGTCCAGCCGGTTTCGGCAATGGCTATCAGTCGGGGGAAGATTTGGTAGTCCCGACGTTCTTCTGTAGGCATGTATTCAGCCCAACAGTTAGCCTGCACACCGATGATGTGTTGGCTTACCGTGCTGTCTGCATCAGCCGGGACAGGGTTGTAGCTGTATGTTTTCTTCAGTGTGTTATATCCGCCTATGGTGACAGGAGCTATTTCGGGTTCTTCCTGATAATGGTCCAGATAAGCATACGGATTGGGAGTCATGATAGCATCGTGTCCGGCCTTGGCAGCAGTGATACCGCCCTCTATGCCGCGCCATGACATTACGGTAGCATTGGGAGCCAGTCCGCCTTCCAGTATTTCGTCCCAACCGATGATGTTTCTTCCCTTGCTGTTCAGGTACTTTTCTACTCGGCTCACGATGTAGCTTTGCAGTTTTTCTTCCTTGGTATGTTTCACTCCGTCTATGGCATTGGGCTTCACGTCGTCTTTCAGTCCGAGTTCGCGTATCAGCTTTTGGCAGTGTACACACTTTTTCCATGCGGTCTTGGGACACTCGTCACCACCTATATGTATATATTCGCTGGGGAACAATTCGATAACCTCATCCATCACTCCTTCGATGAAGGTGAAGAAAGTTTCGGTCGGACAGAATACCTGGTCGAATACTCCCCACAGCTTGCATACTTCGTAAGTGGTGTCGGGTGTGCACGACAGTTCGGGATAAGAAGCAATGGCAGCCAGTGCATGTCCCGGCAACTCTATCTCCGGTATCACGGTGATGTATTTGTTACGCGCATATTCCACTACGTCTTTTATCTCCTCCTGAGTGTAGAAACCACCGTGCGGCTTGCCGTCATACTTGAACGGATAGTGGGTGTAGAAGTAATCCACCATTGTCTCCGAACGTTGGGAACCAATCTCAGTCAGTTTGGGATATTTCTTTATTTCGATACGCCATCCCTGGTCATCGGTCAGGTGCCAGTGGAAGGTGTTCATCTTGTGTGCGGCCAGCACATCAATGAATTTCTTGACATACTCTACCGAAGCAAAGTGGCGGCATACATCGAGCATGGCACCACGATGGCGGAACGCAGGAGCATCTTCTATTTCCACACAAGGCAGGCTCCATTCGGCATTGCGTGCCCTTTCCGTCCCATAAATAGAAACAGGCAGAAGCTGGCAGATTGTCTGCATGCCGTAATAAAAGCCATTGGGGGCAGAAGCTGTAATCTTGACCAATTCCGGTGTCACCGATAAGCGATAGGCTTCCTTGCCCATGCCCGGCACGCTGTCGAACACAATGCTGTTTACATCCGCATGTATCTCGTCAGACGGTCTCAGTCTGATGCCCGACACTTTGAGCAGTGTGGTCGAGAAATCGGAAACCATATCCTTAACTTCTTGAGAGGCATTCACCACTACGGGCACATCGTTGGTGAGGTGGAAACGCCCGTCCTGTTTCTCCATGGAGACAGGGAGAGGAACTACATTGTACTCATTCGTAATTTCTTTTGTCTGACATCCGCACACGAGCAGACCGACAAGAAGTGTTAGCAGACTCTTATTCTTCATATCGATTGACGTTAATTCTTTATAATAAAGAAGTGAAAAAACTTTGGCGGCAAAAGTACGAATAAAAAACGGGATAAATATGTTTTTTTGAAAGGATTAAAGCTGACCACTACGGTAAAAACAATAAATCAGCCTGCCTGGCTATAAAAGAAATCCTCCTAATTGTAATGAATTGGGTAATCTTCATTGCAATCAGGAGGATAACTGTTAAATGATATTATTCCGAATAAATAGACAATTTAGGATAATTCTGATAAAGATTCTTGTTGGCCAGTTCTTCGGCATCGGTAATGCGATACAGGTAATATTTGCTGTTCGGGCAGAAAGGTGTTTTGTCCGGGAAGTTAAAGAACCGATGGCCTTGTGTCTTTTTCAGTAAAGTATGGCTTTGTCCGTTCTCATCGGTATAGGTGTATTCGATCGGACCTTCCGGATATTCCTTGCGCACTACACTTTGTTGGTTGCGGATGATGTCTATCAGGCTGAAACCCTCTCCCCACAATTCTTTGCGGCGTTCTATCCAGATAGCTTCCAACAGGTCGTCTTGTGACAATCCTGCTTCTATGGTCTTTGCTCCTCTGGCTGCTTTCAGTTCGTTCAGCTTGTTTACGGCATCAGGGTCATTCAAGTGTGCTTTGGCTTCTGCATTAATTAAATAGATTTCTGCCACACGCATCAACACAATGTCGCCCAATTGGTTCTCAATGTCGCGGAATCTGAATTTGGAGTTACGCATCCACACATAAGCAGCCGATTCAACATCGGCTCCCGGGTCGGTAGCCCAAAATATCATCTTCTTGCGATAATCTCCGTCATCAAACAAGTCGCGGAAATAGGGGTCTACGTTGAAACTGTAATAATAGGAACCTTTGGTTGTCGTGTCCAGATAATGGAATTGGTAACTGGCATTGGCCTGGTCATTGGTTTGTGCGTGTCCCCATATCCATTCCTTGTTGTCCACCGAATTGAAACCGTCGTTGTATTCGCTTTCGTTCATCAGGTAATTGTCTTTGGAAAGCAGACGGTCGGAATAAGTTTTGGCTTTTTCCCACTGACGGGCATACAGGCAGGCACGTGAAAGTAGTCCCAAGACTACTTCCGTGTCTATCTTGTGTTTGGCATCGCGCACGTAGTTTTCGGGTATCAGGTCCAAAGCTTCCTCCAAATCGCTGATGGATTGTGCATATACTTCGCTTACGCTGGAAGCAGGAACGCCTTCGGAAGCAATCGTTTCATCGGTTGAATGAGTGTAGATAGGTGCGCAAACGGCGTTCGGATCTTTGTCGATGGCAAAGGAGTAGCAAGAAGCCAGATGCAGATACAGGAATCCGCGTAAAGCAAGTGCCTGTCCTTTGATGCGGTTTCTTTCGCTTTGTGTACCTTCGGCATTGTCTATGTTGTCCAACACTCCGTTGCAGTCGTTGATGACGCGGTATGCCAACAGCCAGCTGAGTGTATTGGTTCCGCCCTTGCCATAAATGGCAGTAAACTCATTGTGTGTGCGGAAACCGTATTTGGTATTCAGCACAACGTCTGAACCCATGGCATCATTGGCACGCAATATAGCACCATAACCCGGATTGGCATAAGTGTTGAAAGTTTCCATCAGATAGTTCCATCCTCCGTTCAGCACTTTTTCGGCATCACCTGTCTTGCCAAACACAGAACCGGCATCCACATAAGTGGTGGGGATGGTATCCAGATCGCAGGAAGTAAACAGCGTAATTCCCAACGCAAATGAAAATATATGTTTGATAATGGTCTTCATATTTGTTTCTTTTATCTGTTATAGTCAAAAGGAATTGATTTGCAAAAAATCCCAATAAATAATATCTTTGCGG
>JAUNIV010000465.1 GCA_030523385.1 Bacteroidales bacterium
GCGTGGACAAGCTCTTCAGACCATACTTTTTTGCACAAGCATACTTGCTCATTCCAGAGGAATAGTAATCGCGGATTACGGATAGTTTGAATTCCTCACTGTACTTTTGAATCTTTCTACTCATTTGGGTACACATTTAATTCGTTATAAATGTGTCTACCTATATCAGTATAAGACATTCATAAAGCTGCGAAGATACATTCATGGGGCATCGCCTTCACGTCTGCCCCAAGCGTATCTTACAAAGACCTGATAATAAGTCGGTTTGCCTTATCAATCACAGAAGTGTCCAATGAGGCGAGGTAGATGCGCGTAGTGTTCTCCGAATCATGTCCCATGGCCTCGCTGATGATGGATATCGGGATGTTCTTACTCTTGGCGATGCTGGCCCAGGCATGCCGCGCCACGTAACTTGTCAAAGGGATTCCCAAATCCAACCGCCGTCCCAATTTCTTCAATTTCACATTCACCAAATGCGCTGCACTTTTATATTGCCTCCACTCATCCGACTGCATATTTCTTATAATCGGCAAGAGATAGGGAGTCTGCGAAGTGTCATATTTACTCACAATCTCCTGCATCGGCTTTTCCCATTTAATGAGTATCTGCTGGTTGGTCTTTTGCCTCCGATAAGACAATATCCCATCCTGCAAGTTCTTTTTCTTCAGAAAAGCCATGTCAACAAACGACATTCCCCGCGTATAGAAGCTGAACATGAATATGTCTCGGGCATAATCGTCCAAAGGACTGTCTTTCAAGTCCAAATCCTTTATCTGACGGATAATCTTCAGCGAAACGGCACGCTTCACTGTCTTGTCTATGCGGGTATAGACATGCTTGAAAGGATGACGCTGTATGGTCAGTTCCTCTTCCACCGCCCTGTTGTATATGGCCCGAAGATTACGCATATAAAAGGAAGTGGTGTTGGGACAGATGCCGTTCGATTTCAACCATGTTTCATACTCCATCATCAGTGAGGAATCCATTTCTTCCAGAAGCACATCGGTCTCATCCCTGAAACGCACGAAACTGTTGACCGTCGTGGTGTAGGTGTCCGAAGTACGCACTTTGCCTACCAGACGCAACCGACTAATCAAAGTCCGGGAGAAAGAAATAAATCCATTACTTTCTCTGCGGGCGTTATACAATTCCAACACATGGTCTGCATGATAAGCCGTTTCCTTACTCTCAAGTCCGGCAATAATATCTTTCAGCAGCAAGATATTGGCCAGCAAAGACCTTTTCAACGATAGCAGATGGTTACGCCGGTTCTCATTGGCATTGGCATCCAAGACGACCTCCGAACGCTTGGCATTCCATTCGCAGGGAAACAGTTTATACCCCGTATGTATCTGCCTTACTATACGATTATGAATCACTTGATAAAAAAGTGTGCCCTCTTTTCCTTTCACAGTAGAGGCACGGAATTTCACTTTTACTGTTGCCATATTACTTAGGTTATTGATTATTATTCGAGGCAGAAATTAGGAAAACATAATCGTAAAAGACTTAAATCGGCCAAGTGAATAACTACACAAACAAGGGAATCGGAAGAAAAGCAGGGCAAAAACAGAGAAATAAAATCTTCTAACTACATTGATATTA
>JAUNIV010000066.1 GCA_030523385.1 Bacteroidales bacterium
TCTTGATTGTCTCTTCATTGTCGTCGGCACGTCCTGATTCTTGTCCGCGCTTGATCAAACGGGTCATAAGCTCGTCTTCGGGCACGTCCAAATCCAGCATCACGCTTACTTCCTGTCCGCGTTCGGCCAACATCTTCTTCAAAGCCTCTGCCTGAGCAATCGTGCGGGGGAATCCGTCGAAGATAACTCCTTTGCTGTCTTTGAAGCTGTCCAACGTGCTTGCCAGAATATCGATAATCAGTTCGTCGGGCAACAGTTGGCCTTGGTCGATATAACTTTTGGCAGTCTTGCCCAATTCAGTACCATTCTTTATTTCGGCACGGAGCACATCGCCAGTGGAGATATGGTTGATACCAAACTTTTCTACGATGCGTGCACTCTGAGTACCTTTGCCGGAACCCGGGGCTCCGAAAATTACGATGTTTAACATAAATACTTCTCCTTAAATTATTATTAGTTGTATATTTCCTACTCCACTACGGTGTATATGTCGCGATAGTTCCGTCCTAATCCGTCATAGTCCAATCCATATCCCACGATGAAGTCGTTCGGAATACGCATAGCCACATAGTGTATGTTCAGGTCCACTTTCAGTTTGTCGGGTTTCAGCAGCAAGGTGGCTATACGGATTTCTTTCGGATGCTTTGCCTGCAGGGTTTCCAGCAGATGCTTCATTGTCACTCCGGTATCTACAATGTCTTCCACTATCACTACCGTGCGTCCTTCTATGTCATCAGTCAGTCCCACGAGTTCTTTTACCTTGCCGGTAGAAGAAGTACCTGCATAAGATGCCAACTTGACGAAGGATATTTCGCCGGGGATGGTGAGATGGCGCAACAAATCAGCTGCAAACATAAACGAGCCGTTAAGCACAGCCAAGAACAGGGGATTCCCCCCTTCCAAATCCCGATTGATTTCACTCGCAACCCTTGCCACTTCTTTCAATATCCGCTCTTCGGGTATGAAAGGAGTGAAACATTTATCTTTTATTTGAATGGTGTCCATAAACCGCAAAATATTTAATTGGTGCAAAAATAATGTTTTTATTCCAAGTATCGAAGTTTTTACACCACCTCTTTTTACAAATAGTGTTATCTTTGTACCCGTGAAACCAAAGAGATTGTCATGAAAATTATATTGAGCACCCAATTGAAGGAATGGGACAAGTACACCATAGCCAATGAACCGATTGCTTCCATAGACTTGATGGAGCGGGCAGCTTGCGAACTGACACGTGCCATCACCTGCCGATGGGACACTTCCTTTCAGGTAGTAGTATTTGCCGGACCGGGCAACAACGGCGGAGATGCACTGGCTGTAGCACGCCTGCTGTCTAAACAACATTATCACGTGGAAGTCTTCTTGTTCAACACCAAAGGCGAGTTGTCAGAGGATTGTCGTACCAACTTGAACCGGCTGAAGGAGTGTGGCTCCATCTATTTTACGGAAGTAAGTACCAAGTTCGACCCTCCTGTCCTGACAGAAAAGCATCTGGTAGTGGACGGACTGTTCGGTTCGGGCCTGAACAAACCGCTGAACGGCGGATTTGCAGCAGTGGTGAAATACATCAATGCTTCCAAAGCACAGGTGGTGTCTATTGATGTGCCTTCCGGATTGATGTGCGAAGACAATACATATAATGTACGTCAGAATATTATCCGTGCCGATGTCACACTCAGCGTCCAGCTGCCTAAGTTGTCTTTCCTTTTCCCAGAGAATGAAGACATCGTGGGCGAATGGGAGTTGCTTGATATTAAACTGAGAGAGGACTTCATAGACACGGCTCAGACCTCTTATTTCATTACCGAAGAAGAGGATGTACGTCGTTTGGTCAAGCCTCGCAAACGGTTTGCGCACAAAGGTGCTTTGGGGCATGCACTTATCATAGCCGGCTCATACGGCATGGCAGGAGCCTCCATTCTTTCCACCCGTGCTTGCCTGCGTTCGGGAGTAGGACTGGTGACGGTGCATACGCCTATCCATAACCACGATCTGTTGCAGACCACGGTGCCCGAAGCCATCGTACACACTGATATTCATGAACGCTATTTTGCCGAACCGACAGATACGGAGCGTTACCAGGCTATCGCCATCGGACCGGGATTGGGACAGGAGGAAGACACGGCTTTGGCCATGATGGAGCAGATACAGGGATGCACGGTACCGCTGGTGCTGGATGCCGATGCCATCAACATACTGGCTGCCCACCGTAATTGGCTCAGCCGACTGCCGAAGCGAAGCATTCTCACCCCTCATCTGAAAGAACTGGAGCGGCTGATAGGCAAATGCATGGACACCTACGAACGGCTGAACAAGACCAAAGAGTTGGCTGCCTACCTGCAAAGTTACATTGTGGTGAAAGGGGCATGGACGGCTGTGGTCACCCCCGAAGGCAACTGCTATTTCAACCCTACCGGCAATCCGGGAATGGCTACGGGCGGAAGCGGCGATGTGCTTACCGGTGTGCTGGCTTCCCTGTTGGCGCAAGGTTACGCACAAGAAGATGCCTGCCGATTGGGAGTGTACGTGCATGGACTCGCAGGAGATATTGCCGCCAGGGAGAAAGGTGAAATCGGACTCATTGCAGGCGACATTGTAGAAGCATTGCCGCAGGCATGGAAGAAATTGTCGGAAGCAAAAGGACAATTTGCAAAAGAATAGTTATATTTGCCCCTTACATATACATATAATATATATAATAGAGATGAGGAAGAAATTAATCATAGCAGGATTGGCTGTTGCTTTGTGTGCTTCTGCACAAGACGTCAGCACTTATACTCCCGGAGCCACGGGAGAAGGTGTGGTTTATTATTTGCCGAAAACAACCATCGAGGTGCAGGTAACGGCTACCAAAGTGACCTATACCCCCGGAGAGTTCTGCCAGTATGCCAACCGCTATTTGCGTATGACGGATATTTCATCACAACCGGAAGAACATTGGGAGATAAATGCCGTACAGGTAAGTTCGGTCGGAATCCCCGATCCCGACAATGCTTACGCGGTGAAGCTGAAAGACAAGAGCGTGGCATCGCAAGTGGAACTGACTCCCGATGGAATCATCAAAGCCATCAACACTACGTCACCCGTTGAGAAAGACGCTCCGGCAACTCCTGCCGAAGCTACAGCCAAGCGCGTCAATCCACGCAACTTCATGACGGAAGAAATCCTGCTGGCCGGATCCACAGCCAAGATGGCAGAACTGGTGGCAAGAGAAATATACAATATCCGCGAAAGCAAGAATAGCCTGACCCGCGGACAGGCTGACTACATGCCTCAAGACGGTGCCGCCCTAAGACTGATGTTAGACAATCTGGAGGAACAGGAGCAAGCCTTGACAAGCCTATTTGTCGGAACAACAGACCGCACCAAGCAGGTTTTCACCATCCGCATAGCCCCTGAAGAAGAGATAAGCGAGAAGGTGGCTTTCCGTTTCTCCAAGAAGTTAGGCATATTGAGCGATGACAACTTGGCCGGAGAACCTTGCTATATCTCCGTGACCAACAAGGAAACCTTGCCGCCTGCCGATCCGAAAGCCAAGAAGAAGAGTGGAGGCATCATCTACAACATACCCGGTAAAGCACAAGTCACCGTAGCTACTCCTACCCGGAAGTATTTTGACGGCGAGCTGCCAGTGACACAATTCGGCACCACTGAGGTTTTGGTGGACAATCTGTTCAACAAGAAAGTGAACACGCGGGTCATCTTCAATCCGAATACGGGTGGCATTGTGAAGATTGACAAAGATTAAGCCATACTGCCATCATGGAATCACTCGTGCTCCCCAACGAAATCCTGTTGTCCGAGGTAAAAGAATTACTCTCTGAGGGACATACGGTGACCTTACGGGCCAAAGGGAACAGTATGTTTCCCTTTATCAGGGGAGGGCGCGATAGTGTTGTCCTTCAGAAGGCCGGGCGGGTGCAGACTGGAGATATCGTGTTGGCATGCTTGTCCGGAAAGCGATATGTGTTGCATCGCATTCGCAGCCTGAATCATGAACAGGTCGTTTTGATGGGCGACGGCAATGTGCGTGGCATGGAAACCTGTCGTCCGGAAGATATTGCAGGCAAAGTATTGCAAATCATTCGGAGTGGCCGGTATATAGACTGCTCCTCACCGGCCGAAAGACGCAAGGTGCGTATTTGGCAATGCCTGTTCCCCCTGCGCCGATACATACTTGCCGTTTATCGACGTATCCACAAATATTCTCCGTTTTCTCCATCTACACAAAAAGCAATATGTCTGTAAGAGCATGCATACAATGGTTATGGGATGTCTCACGGGGCTTCCGTCTGCGCATTCTGCTGAACAGTCTCATCGGCATTCTGCATGTGAGTGTTTCTTTGCTTTTTGTCTGGGTAAGCAAAAGTCTGATAGATATTGCAACCGGCCAATTGGACGACAGTCTTGCGTTGTTCATCGGCATTATGGCAGCCTGTATTGTTACGCAGTTGGTATTGTCCGTCATGGGCAGCCGTCTGAATACCCGAAACGAAATCACTTTGCGTTGCCACTTGCGCCATCGCATCTTCACTCATTTGATGGAAAGCCGCTGGACGGGACGCGAAGCACTGCACACCGGCGACGTGCTGAACCGTTTGGCCGAAGATATAGCCACGGTGACCAATACATTGTGTCGTGTGTTTCCCTCTATTTTAGTGACCTTGACACAGCTGGCAGGCGCCTTCCTGTTTCTTTCTCATTTAGACGTGCGTCTGGCCGGCGTGATGATTTTTATCATGCCCATAGCCTTGTTGCTCAGCAAGAGTTATATGCAGAAAATGCGTCGCCTTACCCGGGAGATACGCACAACTGACAGCCGTGTGCAGTCTCACCTGCAAGAGCACCTGCAACATCGCACCCTGATTTCCACTCTCGAATATACTCCGCGCGTAACAGATGGGCTTGCCTCCTTGCAGTCGGGGTTGCAGAAACAGGTAATGCATCGCATGAATTTCTCTTTGTTTTCGCGCACCATGGTGCAGATAGGCTTCTCTGTCGGATATGCCATCGCTTTTTTATGGGGAGTGTTCGGGCTGCATGAAGGAACCGTGACTTTCGGTATGATGACAGCCTTCCTGCAACTGGTCTCTCAAGTGCAACGCCCCATGGTGGATCTGAGCCGCCAGATTCCTGCATTTATCCATCTCACCACTTCCATCGAGCGGCTGGTCGAACTTTGTGACTTGCCTTTGGAAGAACAAGGGACTCCTGTTAGGATGGAGGGAGTGCCGGGAGTGCGGTTAGAAGGGGTTGCTTTTGCTTATCCGGGAGGCAAACGGGACATCCTGCAAAATTTTACATACGATTTTCGTCCGGGCAGTCTGACGGCTGTTATCGGAGAAACCGGAGCAGGGAAGAGCACCCTTTTGCGACTGATATTGGCTTTATTGCTTCCCGACAAAGGCAGGATAGTTCTTTATAACCGGCAGACGGAAGTCACGGCTTCCCCGCTTACCCGTTGTAATTTGATATATGTTCCCCAAGGCAACACACTGATGAGCGGCACCATACGGGACAATCTGCTGCTGGGCAATCCGCAAGCTACTGCCGAACAGCTGAATACGGTGCTTCATATAGCTGTGGCCGATTTTGTACATGCTTTGCCCGACGGGCTTGATACTTTGTGTGGCGAGCAAGGTGCCGGTCTGAGTGAGGGGCAGGCACAACGCATTGCCATTGCGCGCGCCTTGCTTCGTCCGGGTGGAATCCTGCTGCTGGACGAGCCCACATCTTCATTGGACAATGAAACCGAACAGCTGCTGCTGGAGCGACTGGCTACACAGGTCCGGAATAAGACACTGATACTTATTACTCACCGGGAAAGAATTGCGCAGCTTTGCACTTGCACGGTCCGCATGACCCCATCGCGCTCTTCCGTGTGAATCTAAAATCCGGTAACTTATCCTTTTTTTGCCACTTCCCATGAACCTATCCGCCGTTTTTTTGTTAATTATTGTATGAAAAGAAAACGGGAAAGCTATTTATGTTATCTTTGCAATATAGAAAACAGATAAAATGAAAAGTTTTGTAATCACCATATTATTCTGCCTGTTTGCGTGGGTCGGCATCGGGGTGCAGCATGTGAATGAAGCTGCGGCAACCGATGTGAAGGAGTGTGTGATGCAAAACCGGCAGCATACGGAACGACGTGTGGCTAATCCTGATGCTGTAGTCCCCGTCGAGAAAAGCCGTTGTGCCACCGAAATGGAGATAGACGGCATGCACAACCTGGCCCATCGGGTCAGCGCATCGGCCGAGCGTATGTTCCGATTCTCATCCTTAGAAACATCCCAGTTTATCAAAAACCTGCTGCGTCGCATGGCTATCCGCATGGACGACTTGACCCAATGCCATGCCCATGTGTACGACACTTCGCGCAACTTCAGTTGCGACACCGCCTGCGAACACTACGTATTCGGCATGAGGCGGATTCTCATTTAGACCTTATTCTTTAATCTTGTGCAGCATCTTTTCCGGAAGTCCGGAGAAGAAAGGAGATGTTGCCCCCCTGCGCCCGTTGTTCCGAAGAACAGGCCGCATACTGACTCATTATTTATATATCAACGATTAAAGAATAAAATAAACATTACCATTATGAATACAGTTATTTCTGCCGATGAAACCATGTTTTCTACCGTGCATCCCGATATTGAGAAGCGTACCAGTGTCTCTTCCGTTCTTGTTTCAGCCATCTTTTGCGTGATAGGCGCAGGAGCTTTTGTCACCTCCCTGAAGATGGGCGATTCTTCTTCCACCATGAGCATGGCCTTTATGACCGGCGGTACCATCCTGTTCCTGCTGGCCGTGTTCCGCCTGTTCTGGAAAAGCAAGGAGTGGGTGTATGTGCCTACAGGCAGTGTGGCCAAGGAACGTACCTGCTTCTTCGATGAATGCGATTTGCAGGCATTGGCTGCCACACTGGAAAGCAAGGACTTCACAGGCAAAAACGATGTGAAAGCCAAGTCGTGCGGCAATGTGCGCATGGACTACATGCTGTCTCAAGACAAGCGCTTCGTGGCCGTCCAGCTTTTCCGCTTCGTGCCCTATACGTACGAACCTGCGTCTTCCGTGTTCTATTACACGGGTGCTGAGGCTGGCGCATTTGTCCGTTGCCTGGAAGCAAGTAAGTTTTGATTTTCTATGACTCTTTATGTTATGAATAAAGCGAGCCTGTGAAGGTAGGCTTTATTGCTTAAGACGTTAATGTGATAAATTGTCGGGGTGGGGTTGGTCGTCGATGACCAGCCCCATCTTTTTCATCAGGAAGCAGGCATTCATGTTCTGCGCCACTCCTTCGCGCAGCTTGTACGAAAAGACAAGTTGGTCGTTCTCTACGTCCGCTTCAAAACAATGATTGCGTATTTCCTTCGGAAAATGCTCTATTAATTGTCCGAGCAGCAGGTCGTGGGTGGCTATAATGCCGTTGGCTTTCAGCTCCATCAACTGGCGCACTAAAGCAAACGAACCTTTTTGTTTGTCCACCGAGTTGGTGCCTTTCAGTATTTCGTCCAAGATGATAAACAGTTCCTCGCCCCGGTTCAGCCGGTCAATGATTTGCTTCAGCCGCTTCAGTTCGGCAAAGAAATAGGACTCGTTGTCCTTCAGTGAATCCGAAGTGCGCAGGCTGGTCACTAATCGTGCCGGATAAATCTCCAACTGGCTGCAACACACGGGACTGCCGATGCAGGCCAGCACATAATTCACGCCGATGGTGCGCAGATAGGTACTTTTGCCCGCCATGTTGGCTCCCGTGATGATTAGGAAGAAAGGACGCGAAGGTATGTCCGCATCATTGGTCACACACTGTTGGACAGGCATCAGCGGATGTCCCATGTCTTTGGCCCGGAAGATGAAAGGACGGGAGGCGATGGAAGGATAAGCATAGTTGGGATGATTGTAGGCAAAGCAGGCGATGGAGCAAAGCGCGTCTATCTGTCCCAGTGTGTCCAGCCAGCGAAGCAGGTGTGCGCCATATTTCTTTCTCCACTGCTCTATGCGCATGACTTGTCTCAGTTGCCAGAAGAGGGAGCCTTCCAGCAGGACATACAAGATTTGATTGTTGCGCAGGTCCAGCCTTTCCAGTTCTCGCGAAAGTTCTTTCAGTATATTCGTCGTCTGTTTCCCCTCCGTGCCGAAGTCGGCTTTGAGGCTTTGCAAGAGGGGAGCCTGCATCTCTTGTTTCTCTATCAGGCTGATCAGTTCAGCATACACCTTCAGGATGCGCAGTCTCTTGTCGTACACCGTTTGCAGCTTGCTCACGGGATTGATCAGTCCGAAGCTGGCCACCACGAATAGGGTGAAGATCACTCCGAAAACATCCAAAGAAAGCACGCCTGCCACAACAAGCAGCAGCGATAGGACATTGATGTCCGGCACCGCCCATAACACCATGCGGCTCCACCACATCCGGCTGAAGTAGGCAGGTGAGGCAGCCCATTCGCCGATTTCCTTCCGGTCGCTCGGCGCACCCTTGTATAGCAATCCCGTGATGCGGAACTCCTCGCGGAAATCGGTCAGTGCAGCCAGTTCCTTCACGGCAGCCTGCCGCTGTTCTATCTCCTCCTTGTTCTCCAAATGCTGTTGGAACCATTGGGCCAGTCTCTCTTTGCCAAACGAGGTACAGGTGCGATTGATTGCCTGAAACAAGGAATGACGGCCGAACAGGTCCAAGTCATAGGAATAGCGGTGGGATGAATCCACGAACTCATTCCCTCCATCAAAGGGAGAATAGACTTCATTCAAAGCTGAAATCTCGTCAAAGTTTACACGGACGCACACCTCCAGACGGTCTTTGAGCAGAAAGAGACGATTGTGATATTTCACCAATATCAGGAAAGGAACGAAGGTGAGTGCCACTGTGATACACACTGCCGCTGCCCCTGCATCGTAGAAATAAATCACTCCCACAATGCCTGCCACAAACAGGGCCACCCGAAGAGTGCTTATGCGCAATATCTTGTTTTTGACTCGTTTCAGTTCGTTTTCCGCCTGCTCCATGCGCCGGCCGTATTTTCTTTCTAATTCTATTGTCTCCATCATCGTATCTTGTGTTAGGCCGACAAAGTTAGAGAAAAAATGCAAAGAATGAAACTTTAACACAAGAAAGGATGGATTGTGGGAAAGAAACCCTACTTTTGTTTCAGACATAAACAAAAAGACTATGAAAAAGACTCTGTTGACATGTGCCGTTGTTGCTCTGTTGCTGTCGGCTTGCTCGCCTCAAGGAATGCAGGGCAGTCCTGCCGGAGTACAGGCAGGTGCCGCCATAGGCGGTGTGTTGGGTGCCATTGTGGGCGATCGTGCCGGAGGTTTCCACGGTTCTCAGTTTGGTGCCTTAGTGGGCACGGTGGCCGGTGCAGCCGTGGGCAATGCAGTGACCACGCCGCGTGAGCGGGATTATGAATCCGATGAATATTATGTAAAAGAACGTCGTCCGCGGCACGGCGAATACTCATCCTATTCGAAGACATCCCTCCGGCTTCCGGACTGGAGATAGTAAACCTGCGCTTCATCGACGACAACCGCAATCACCTGATTGATGCCGGGGAAGACAGCAAGCTGGTGTTTGACATTGTGAATCACGGTCGCGTGCCTGCCTACAACGTAGTGCCTGTGGTAGAAGAGGTGACAGGCATGAAACATTTGTTCATTTCTCCGTCCACGCAGATATCCTATATGCCTGTGGGCAACCACATCCGTTACACGGTCACCATCCGCGGTGGCAGGAAGCTGAAAACGGGGCAGGCGGAGTTTCGCGTATATGCCGTAGAGAGCAACGGGGCTGTGACCGAAGTCCACGAGTTTGCTTTGCCTACCCGAAGAAATAAGTAGCCACGTAGGGGCAGGCGCATAATCTTTCCGCCATGGTTCTAATGCGCCTGCCGAAGCAGTCCGAATGCCGTTGTTTATGCATATATCTTCATGAGCCCACGAAGATATTTACGTGGGCCAATGCATATATCTTCGTAGCCTCACGCATATATCTTCATTTTCCATTCCATTTGATGGCCTCCTTTCCCCATATCCCGTAGGGGCGGAATATTTTCCGTCCGATACACACCCACGCGGATGCATATACGCACAGAAAATACGTAGTTTTCTTTGATGAGAATATTAAAAATAGCTGATTGATTGACGGGAAAGTATGTTTTTAACATTTATGTCGATCTCTTGG
>JAUNIV010000466.1 GCA_030523385.1 Bacteroidales bacterium
AGTACCGTAACATCGCTGAAGAAACGCTTTTGAGTACCCGGCTGATGTATTTCGACTTGATGCCATTGGCAAAGGATAACTTGTAATCACCTGTTGAATCCGCCGCTGAAGGTCGCTACCTTTTATTAGGAACATTCCGTTAATAGCATAAAATTAGCCAACTAATTCAGAATTAAATTGTTGCGAATTAGTTGGCTTTTTTGTGTCTTTGGGTATTCCATTCTTGGCTCTCAATCACTGCACAGTATAGAAAGCATAAGCGTGTTCTTCTGCTTGTGCTCTTTCTGGTGTACCTTCTTTGCCGAAACGTGCATCTATCAGTCCGTCCACATCGTAAATATCTGGCTTAATCATCTTTGCACGTCCATCGTCTGTCGTAATCTTGGTTTCTTGTTTGCTTATGACGTTTCCCATTTTATTTGGCTTTTAATTCTCAGCTGCAAAAATACGGATTATTCATTAAAGCACAACATTTCATGTACTTATTTGGTGGGTATAAGCAGCATACCATTCTGCAAACTTACGAAGTCCTTCGCGGAGCGAAGTCTTGGGACTGAATCCTATCAGTTGCTCCAAATCCGATATGTCAGCGTATGTTTCCAACATATCTCCGGGTTGCATATCCACTGATTGTTTGTGAGCTTCAAAGTCAAAATCAGGAGGAAGCACCCCTGCACGAACCAGCTCTTCCTGCAAAATGCCAATAAATTCGAGCAGGCTTTTGGGAGAACCGTTACCTATATTATATATACTGTATGGTGGTTTCGATATTCCTTTCTCGTCAGTTTTGCATGGAGGAGGGTAGGAGATAATCCGCACGATGCTCTCCACGATATCATCTATGTATGTGAAATCACGAAAGCAATGTCCGTGATTGAATACACGTATGGATTCCCCGGCAACGAACTTGTTGGTGAAGTCAAAGTAAGCCATATCCGGACGACCTGCGGGTTCGTAAACGGTGAAGAAGCGTAAGCCTGTGGTCGGGATATGATAAAGATGAGAATAGGCGTGTGCCAGCAGTTCATCAGCCTTTTTGGTGGCAGCATAAAGAGATACCGGGCTGTCTGTTTTGTCTTTGGTAGAGAAAGGAACTTCCCTGTTTAATCCGTAAATGCTTGATGAACTGGTAAATATCAAGTGCTTGACACCCGGAAGCCCGTTGTCGTATGAATGACGGCAGGCTTCCAGCAGGTTGTAAAAGCCGATTATGTTTGAGGAAATATAGGAATCGGGATGGGTGATGCTGTAACGTACACCGGCCTGTGCTGCCAAATGGATGACGATTTGTGGCTTGTATTTCTCAAATAGGCTGTTTACTGTTTCTTTATCAGCTGTATCGCCTTTAATGAATTGGAAGTCTTTATTTTTTAGTAGATTCTGTAATCTGTTTTTTTTGAGGGATATATCGTAGTAATCATTTATGTTGTCGATGCCTACGATGTGCAATCCTTTGTTTTCTGTAAGGAGTCTTTTGGCTAAGTGGCTGCCGATGAAACCGGCTATGTCGGTGATGAGAATTGTTTGTCTGTACATAAATATTATAAAGAAAAGAACTAAGATAATGCAGCCTTATATACATCAAT
>JAUNIV010000067.1:0-2976 GCA_030523385.1 Bacteroidales bacterium
GTTAAAAGAAAGGGCTTAATGTTAAGAAGGAAGGGCTTCGGGGAGCGATTTTGTGACGAACGCAGCCCTGTTGTATGGTCAATGCATCCGGGCAGACGCACACAGCCCCGCCCGGATGGCTCTCCATGCAAACTCCGCTTATACTCCTACACAAAATCCCTTAATATCAACATATTTGCATTATCCACCAAAGAAGAGTCCAACGCAGCCAGATAGATAAGCGTGGTCTTCTCAGACTCGTGTCCCATCCCTTCGCTGATGATGGAGACAGGGATGTTCTTCTCTTTGGCAATGCTGGCCCACGAGTGGCGCGCCACGTACATGGTGAGCGGATGCGCCAAATCAAGCATCTTGCCGATGAGATTGAGTTTGCGGTTCACCAGCGTGAGGGCATTCTTATACTGCAACCGCTCTTCCTTCGATATGTTCCGGATGATGGGGAGTAGATAGGGCGAAGTCCTGCGCATGTATTTATCGACGATGGCCTGCATGCACGGCTCCCACTTGATGGAAAGTTTCTGGCTGGTCTTCTTGCGGCGATAAGACAGCATGCCCCGGTAGAGGTCACACTTGCGCAGATAAGCCATATCGACAAAAGACATGCCCCGGGTGTAGAAGCTGAAGAGGAACATGTCGCGCGCATAGTCCAGCGTGGGATAGTCCTGCAAGTCCATGTTCTTGATGTCCTTGATGACCGACGAGGGGATGGCACGCTTCACGGTCTTCTCCACTCCCGTATAGACATGCCTGAAGGGGTCGCGGTGGCGGGTAATTTTCTTATCGACCGCCCTGTTATAGACCGCACGCAGGATGCGCATATAGAACGAAGTGCTGTTCATGCTCACTCCATGCGTGTGCAGATAGTCTTCGTATGCTTCCATCAAATCGGCATCGATGTTGCTGAACAAGATGTCCTTGCCATCCATGAATGTCATGAAACTGGTGAGGGTGCTCCGATAGGCTTCGCTTGTCCTTATCCTTCCGCTTCGTTTCAGCTTGTCGATGCTCGTCTCCATGAATGAGGACAGTGTTTTCTTGTCGGCAAAAGACAGCCTTTTCCCGGGTTTACGTTTGCGTAGTTCCATAATAATTGGTTTTTAAAGGGTTTGTTTTTAATTGATGATAATCACTCCGGCAGAAAGATATGGAGTTTCCCGTAAAGCCGCGAGAGGGGGAAAGCAGGAAGAAATCCTAATATTTAAAAAAGTGGATTTATTCGTTTATCTCGAAGTTATATCGTAACTTTGTTGCATCATTTTTAACACGCAGCAGTATGATTCTTAACTACATCTGGATAGCTTTCTTCCTGACAGCCTTCGTAGTGGCACTGATCCGCCTTATCTTTTGGGGCGACATGCAAGTATTTCCGGAAATCATCAATTCCACATTCAGTTCTTCCAAAACGGCTTTCGAGATTTCATTGGGACTGACAGGGGTGCTTTCCTTGTGGCTCGGCATCATGAAGATAGGCGAACGGGGCGGAGTAATCTCTGTTTTCTCCCGATTGTTAAGCCCGTTGTTCTGCAAACTCTTTCCCGAAATACCCAAAGGACACCCGGTGACGGGAAGCATCTTCATGAACCTTGCCGCCAACATGTTGGGACTGGACAATGCTGCCACGCCGTTGGGACTGAAAGCCATGGAGGGACTGCAAGAATTGAATCCCCGAAAGGACACGGCAAGCAACCCGATGATTATGTTTTTGGTATTGAATACATCGGGACTGACACTGGTGCCCATCAGCATCATGGTGTATCGGGCGCAGTTGGGAGCCGCACAGCCCACGGATGTGTTTGTCCCCATCTTGCTTGCCACATTCTTCTCTACGCTGGCAGGCATCATAGCCGTCAGCATTTACCAACGGATAAACCTGCTCAACCGCACCATACTGATCTGTTTGGGCGGAATAAGCCTGCTGGTGGCGGGCATCATCTACTTCTTCCACACTGTCCCGCGCGACCGCATCGACGCATACTCCACTACCTTTGCCAATGTCTTTTTGTTCCTTCTCATCATCGGATTCATCCTGGCAGGCATCCACAAGCGCATCAATGTATATGATGCGTTTATCGAAGGAGCCAAAGACGGGTTCAGCACGGCCGTGCGCATCATCCCTTACCTGGTAGCCATACTGGTGGGCATTGGCGTGTTCCGCGCATCGGGCGCCATGGAGTTTCTGATAGAGGGCATCGGACGGGCCATCAGCTTCTGTGGCATAGACAGCGACTTTGTGGCAGCCCTTCCCACGGCATTGATGAAGCCTCTGAGCGGAAGCGGGGCACGCGGCCTGATGGTGGATGCGATGACTGCTTATGGTGCCGACTCATTTGTGGGAAGGCTGGCATGTGTCTTTCAAGGTTCCACCGATACTACCTTTTATATATTGGCGGTTTATTTCGGCAGCATAGGGGTGGTAAAGACGCGACACGCCGTGCCATGCGGATTGCTGGCCGACTTTGCAGGCATCCTTGCAGCCATATTTATCTGCTATTTGTTCTTCGGATAAAAATAGTTTGGCTATCTTTGCGGCATCATTCTATAAAATCTGTATATTCTTATGATTAGCTATCAGACCGAAGGGGTGAAAATGCCCGACATAAAGAAGAAGGAAACGACCGAATGGATCAAGAAAGTGGCTGCCGGCTATGGCAAGCGGGTAGGCGAAATAGCCTACATCTTTTGTTCGGACGAGAAGATACTGGAAGTGAACCGCCAATACCTCCAGCACGATTATTACACAGACATCATCACATTCGACTACTGCGAGGGCAACCGCCTTTCGGGCGACTTGTTCATCAGCTTAGACACGGTGCGCACCAATGCGGAGCAGTTTGAGCAGCCCTACGACCGCGAGTTGCATCGGGTCATCATCCACGGCATCTTGCACTTGTGTGGCATCAACGACAAAGGTCCCGGCGAGCGCGAAGTGATGGAAGCTGCCGAAAATGAAGCATTGGCTTTGCTTCCGTAATCAAG
>JAUNIV010000067.1:3076-10169 GCA_030523385.1 Bacteroidales bacterium
AATTTACCTAAACTCATAAAATATGAAAAACCGCAAAATCATGACAGCAGTATTACTCATAGTGGGCATCCTGCTACTTTGGGGAGGAGCCGGAGGCTTCTATACCTTGTACACAGCATCTAAGAATTGTGAACGTGCCACCGGAATCGTTCAAAGTATAAACACTCAAAAAGTGTACAGACACCGGAAAGTAAGGTACGACAGTCGAATGCTTGTCACCTACCCGACTCCCAAATACGGGAAAGTATCCGTCTCGATGAAAAACTACAATCCGTTTAGAAAGAAAGGCGATGAAGTGCTCGTGTGGTATGACCCGAATCTTCCACGAGAGGCTTGCCTGCCCTATTCCGATGGTCTCCTTTGGGGAATCTTAGTCGCATCGGGATTATTCTGTGTTTGGTTAGGGCTCGCCATCCGAAAAGAAACGGAAACAACGGAGCACGCTAATGAATAACTAATTTTCTTTCCTTTATCAGCACTTTACAGACTAAATTTCGTACTTTTGCATTCAGAAAAAGAACAGAATCAATGGATTTTAAGTACGACGTTATTGTAATAGGTGCCGGACATGCCGGCTGCGAAGCAGCAGCGGCAGCTGCCAATATGGGTTCAACTACCTGCCTGATCACGATGGATATGAACAAGATTGGGCAGATGAGTTGCAACCCTGCGGTGGGAGGCATAGCCAAAGGACAAATCGTAAGAGAGATAGACGCGATGGGCGGTTATATGGGACTGGTGACAGACCGTACCGCCATCCAGTTTCGGATGCTCAACCGCTCCAAAGGCCCCGCTATGTGGAGCCCGAGGGCGCAATGCGACCGTGGGAAATTCATTTGGGCATGGCGCGAAGTATTGGAGAACATCCCCAACCTGCACATCTGGCAAGACACCGTAGAGGAACTGACCGTGGAAAACGGCGAAGTGACCGGAGCCATCACTACATGGGGCGTCACGTTTCATGCCAAATGCGTGGTACTTACGGCAGGTACTTTCTTGAACGGGCTGATGCACATCGGCCCTAAGAAGGTGGCAGGCGGACGCATGGCCGAACCTGCTTCTTATCATCTGACCGAATCCATTACCCGACACGGCATCACAGCCGGACGCATGAAGACGGGTACTCCGGTACGCATAGACGGACGAAGCGTGCACTACGACTTGATGGACACGCAGGATGGAGAGAATGATTTCCACCGCTTCTCATTCATGAGCGAACCCCGCCAGCTGAAGCAACTGCAATGCTGGACATGCTTCACCAACGAAGAGGTGCACGAGGTGCTCCGCAAAGGACTTCCCGAATCTCCGCTTTTCAACGGACAAATACAGAGCATCGGTCCGCGATACTGCCCCAGCATCGAGACTAAAATCGTGACTTTCCCCGACAAGCCGCAGCACCAACTCTTCCTCGAACCGGAAGGCGAAACCACTCAAGAGCTTTATCTCAATGGCTTCTCATCTTCCCTGCCGATGGATATACAAATCGAAGCATTGAAGAAAATCCCCGCTTTCAAGGATTTGGTTGTCTATCGTCCGGGATATGCCATCGAATACGATTATTTCGACCCTACCCAACTGAAACATACGCTGGAATCGAAAATCGTCAAGAACCTCTTCTTTGCCGGACAGGTGAACGGCACCACAGGCTATGAGGAAGCAGGCGGACAAGGATTGGTGGCTGGCATCAATGCCCACATCAACTGCCACGGTGGAGAGCCTTTCACTTTAGGAAGAGACGAAGCCTACATCGGTGTGCTGATAGACGACTTGGTGACAAAGGGCGTGGACGAGCCTTATCGTATGTTTACTTCGCGTGCCGAATACCGCATCCTGCTTCGTCAGGACGATGCCGACATGCGACTTACCGAACGGAGTTATCGGATGGGACTGGCTAAGAAAGACCGGTATGAACACTTGTGCAGCAAACGGGAGGAGATAAAGAGAATCGTGGAGTTCGCACAAAACTTCTCCATCAAGGCTGCATTGATCAACGATACGCTGGAAAGTCTCGACACTGCCCGACTGACGCACGGATGCAAGTTGATAGACTTGCTCAACCGTCCGCAGATTAGCATAGAAAACATCGCCCCGCACATCCCTGCTTTCAAGAACTTGCTCGACAGCATCACCGACCGCAAAGGCGAAATAACGGAAGCTGCCGAAGTTCTCATCAAATATAGAGGATACATAGACCGCGAGCGCATGGTGGCCGAAAAGATTCACCGACTGGAGAGCATCCGCATACAAGGCAAGTTTGATTATGCCTCTCTGAACTCCCTCTCTACAGAGGCACGCCAGAAGCTGATCAAGATAGACCCCGAAACACTGGCACAGGCCAGCCGCATCCCCGGCATATCGCCCAGCGACATCAATGTACTGCTGGTATTGATGGGAAGATAGCGGACAATGTTTCACGTGAAACAAGTAATTTAACGAACCCATAATAACACACTGGTTATGAATAAAGAAACGCTGAAAGAAAACCTGAGAGAAATTCCCGATTTCCCGATACCGGGAATCTTGTTCTACGATGTGACCACCCTGTTCAAAAACCCCAAATGCTTGCAGGAGATGTTAGACCACCTTTATGAACTGTACAAAGACAAAGGCATTACCAAAGTAGTGGGCATTGAATCGAGAGGATTCATCATGGGAGCTGCACTGGCTGCCCGGTTGGGAGCAGGCTTCATCATGGCACGCAAACCGGGCAAGTTGCCTGCGGAAGTGGTAGAAGAAACATACGCTAAGGAATATGGTACAGACACCATACAGATACACAAAGATGCCATCGCTCCCGATGATGTAGTCCTGCTTCACGATGACTTGCTGGCTACGGGAGGAACCATGGCAGCCACTCACAGGCTGGTACAAAGATGCGGAGCCAAACAAACATTTATCAACTTTATCATCGAGCTGAAAGAGCTGAACGGAAGAAAAGCATTCCCCGAAGGAGTGGAAGTCGAAACATTGTTGGCATTATAGAAGTGGGCTATGGAAAAGGGAAAAGAAGAAATCGACGTCAATGAGTATTTGCGAGGCATTGTGCTCAACCTGCCCGACAATCCCGGCATATACCAATACCTGAACAAAGAGGGTACCATCATTTATGTGGGCAAGGCAAAGAACCTGAAACGCCGCGTTTCTTCTTACTTCAACCGCGAACACCCCAACGGAAAGACGCGTATGTTGGTGAGCAAGATTGCCGACATACGCTACATCGTGGTAAAGACGGAAGAAGATGCCCTTCTGCTCGAAAACAATCTTATCAAGAAATACAAGCCGCGCTACAATGTCTTGCTGAAAGACGACAAGACTTATCCTTCCATCTGCGTGAGCAACGAATACTTTCCGCGCATATTCAAGACACGCAAAATTATCCGCAACGGTTCGTCCTATTATGGGCCATACACCCACATTCCATCGATGAATGCGGTGCTGGAGCTAATCAAAAGACTCTACTGCGTGCGCACCTGCCATCTTAATCTGACGCCCGAAAACATCCGCGAAGGGAAGTTCAAAGTATGTCTGGAATATCATATCAAGAACTGCAAAGGGCCGTGCATCGCCCGGCAGACACACGATGAATACATGCGCGACATCGGTGAAATCAAGGAAATCTTGCGCGGGAATACGCAAATCGTAAGCGAGCTGTTGATGGACGAGATGAAAGCATTGGCAGCCGAAATGCGGTTTGAAGAAGCACAGAAGGTGAAAGAGAAATACGAACTGATAGAAAGCTACCGCGCCAAAAGCGAGGTGGTCAATTCCATTATCCACAACGTGGACGTATTCTCCATTGAAATGGAAGAAAATTCGGCCTACATCAATTATCTGCACATCACGAAAGGATGCATCAACCAGGCGTTCACCTTTGAATATAAGAAGCGGTTGAACGAGACAAAAGAAGAGTTGATGCGGTTGGGCATCGTGGAAATGCGTAGCCGATACAACAGCACTTCGCGCGAAATCATCGTACCTTTCGAACCGGACATGGAGATGAACAATGTCACCTTCACCATTCCTCAGAGAGGCGAAAAGAAACATTTGCTGGATCTTTCAGTCATGAACGTGAAGCAATATAAGCTGGACCGGCTGAAGCAAGCCGACAAGCTGAATCCCGAACAGAAGAAGACGCGCATCCTGAAGGAGATTCAAGAGCAGTTGCATCTGCCCAAAATCCCCGCACACATCGAATGTTTTGATAACTCAAACATACAGGGTTCGGATGCCGTGGCAGCCTGCGTGGTGTTCAAGATGGGCAAACCCTGCAAGCAGGAATACCGCAAATACATCATCAAGACGGTAGTAGGGCCGGACGATTATGCCTCGATGAAAGAAGTGGTACGCCGCCGTTACAGTCGGGCTATAGAAGAGGGTACTCCCCTACCCGACCTCATCATTACTGACGGTGGAAAGGGACAAATGGAAGTGGTGCGCGAAGTCATAGAAGACGAACTCCGGCTGAACGTCCCCATTGCCGGACTGGCCAAAGACCGTCGGCACCGCACCTCCGAACTGCTCTACGGATTTCCGCCGCTCACCATCGGCATCAAGCAAAGCACGCCCCTCTTCCACCTGTTAGAGAACATACAAGACGAGGTACACCGTTTCGCCATCACCTTCCACCGCGACAAGCGCAGCAAGAGCCAGGTGGCATCCGCACTGGACAACATCAAAGGCATCGGCGAAAAGCGGAAAACCGCCCTGCTGAAAGCCTTTAAGAGCGTGGCACGCATCCGCCAGGCATCGCTGGAAGAGATAGCTGCCGTGGTGGGAACAGCCGCTGCCAAAAATATCAAGGAAAGCCTCACGGAATAAGGGAGGATTTGCGTATCTTTGCCGACATAACGCATAAGCAAGAAACCAAGAACGAAAAAAAGACAAGCAATATGAGAGTGGTAATCCAACGGGTAAGCCATGCGTCCGTCACCATCGACGGCGTATGCAAGTCGGCCATCAAGGAAGGCTTCATGATACTGGTAGGCATCGAAGGAGCCGACACGCAGGAAGACGCCGACTGGCTGTGCAAAAAGATAATCGGCCTAAGGGTATTCGACGATGAAAACGGCGTAATGAACAAATCCATCCTGGAGGTGGGCGGCGAGATTCTGGTAGTAAGCCAGTTCACCCTGCATGCATCGACCAAGAAAGGCAACCGACCTTCTTACATCCGCGCAGCCGGACACGACGTGGCCGTCCCGCTATACAATTACTTCTGCCGCACGCTAAGCGCAGGATTGGGCAAGGAAGTAGGCACCGGAGAGTTTGGTGCCGACATGAAAGTGGAGCTGCTTAATAATGGCCCCGTAACCATCTGTATGGACACTAAAAACAAAGAATGATGACACTGGAAGAAGCACAACAGGTAGTAGATAACTGGATAAAGACATACGGCGTGCGCTACTTCAGCGAACTGACCAACATGGCCGTACTGACCGAAGAAGTGGGCGAACTGGCACGGGTCATGGCACGCCGCTACGGCGACCAGTCATTCAAGCCCGGCGAGAAAGACAACCTGTCGGACGAGATGGCAGATGTGCTGTGGGTGCTCATTTGTTTAGCCAACCAGACCGGCGTGGACCTCACCGAAGCCTTTCGCCGCAACCTGGAGAAGAAAACCAGCCGAGACAAGGACAGACATAAGAATAACCCCAAATTATAAAGCATCATGGAGCAGAACAACAACAAGTACGAAGCGGCTCTTGCCAAGTATAACACCCGTCTGAACGACGAAGAAGTGAAGGCACAAACCGCCCTTCTCATCGACAAACACCTGGCCGAGAACTGCACACCGGAGGTAAAGAAATTCCTCTTCCACTGCATCGACCTGACCACGCTGAAATGCACCGATTCGGACGAAAGCGTGATGAAATTCACCAGCCGGGTAAATGACTTTGTGGACAAATATCCCGACCTTGACAACGTGGCCGCCATCTGTGTTTACCCCAACATGGCCGAGATTGTGAACGACACGCTCGAAGCAGACCACGTAAACATAGCCTGCGTATCGGGCGGATTCCCCTCCTCGCAGACATTCACCGAAGTAAAGGTGGCAGAGACCGCCATGGCCCTCCACACGGGAGCCGATGAAATAGACATCGTAATCTCCGTGGGCAAGTTTCTGAGCGGCGATTACGAAGGCATGTGCGACGAAATAGAAGAACTGAAAGAGGTATGCGGCATGCACCACCTGAAAGTAATTCTGGAGACAGGAGCATTGGGCAGTGCCTCCAACATCAAAAAAGCATCCATTCTGTCGATGTATTCGGGTGCCGACTTCATCAAGACCTCTACCGGCAAGGAGCCAGTTTCGGCCACTCCGGAAGCTGCCTACGTGATGTGTCACGCCATCAAAGAGTACCACGAGCTGACGGGACGAAAGGTCGGATTCAAGCCCGCTGGCGGCATAAACACCGTAAAAGATGCCCTCACCTACTACACCATCGTGAAGGAAGTGTTGGGCGAAGAATGGCTGACCAATGAGCTGTTCCGTTTGGGCACCAGCCGACTGGCCAACCTCCTGCTTTCGGACATTGTGGGAGAAGAAACCAAATTCTTCTGATTAAGCTCCCCATTTGTCTTTCAAGAGGGAAAATATCTTATTCCGACATGGCAGAAACCTGCCCACAGAATCTTGTTTATCTGCATTCACCGTTCGGCAGTCGCTGAACGGTGCCCGAAGATAACTTCAGAGACGAATGAAGATAACTTCATTGACCGTTCAGCGGCCGTTGAACGGTCAATGCAATCTATAGAGTCCGGAAGTACATCAGTAATCGTGATGATAGATATTGTGTTTCCACGATAATTTAGTTCTTTTATTTCCCTCTTCGCTGTTCTTTCAAGCGGTTCATAACACCCTGATATCCTGATTTTTATACATGACTTTACATTTTACGCAGTGGATTGAGTATTTTTACGCACTATAAAGATAGGGAATTATTTGGCTTATAATGATGCACCAAATAAAGAAAAAGCACTTAAAAAATATTCGAGTACAGCCGAAAGTTTTCACATTTTCATCAAAAGATTCGAGTATAGCCGAATATTTTCCTAACATTTGTGTTCTCCGATTGGAGCTATCGAATATGCA
>JAUNIV010000467.1 GCA_030523385.1 Bacteroidales bacterium
TGCTGTCGAAGGGCATACTGAAAGTTTCTGTCGGTGCTGTGCTGATAGGCATTGCTTGTGCTTACTATGTATCGGGCGTCTGGATGGAGCAATTTTCGGATTGCACGATGTTGTCTCCTCTTTGGTTTTTGACATTGGGCGTATGTTTGCTCGTACTGATTGTGCTGGTGGTCATAATCCGCGCCTGGAAGATAGCCAACGAGAATCCGGTGCTGAGCATCAAAGCGGAGTAAATGAAGAATTAAGAATGATGAATGAAGAATCTTAAAATGACTGTACCATGAAGCAATTGTATTATGCTCTATTGAACATCCTTCGCGGCAGGAACTCTACGATTATCAAGATCGTTTCCCTGACGTTGGGGCTGTTCATGGCCATTCTGCTCTTTGCCAAGATAGCTTTCGAGCTGAGTTACGACAACTTCTATACGGATGCCGACAGGCTCTATGCCGTACAGACAGCGTGGACAACGGACAAAGGGAAGAACGCCTTTAGTGTCTATAACATACACCCTACGGCGGAGACGATAGCCCGTCACTTTCCCGAAGAGGTGGAGAGCTTTACCACGACCTTCTCCTTCGGTCCCCGCTACCTGATGCACGGGGCCGACAAGGTATATGCGCAGATTATCTATGGCGATTCGCTCTATTTCCAGACGTTGGGATTGCCGTTGCTGAATGGTAACGGGCAAGACCTGGCAACACCGGGCGTAGTATTCCTGTCCGAGTCTCTTGCCCGGGAAGTGTTTGGAAGCGAAAATCCGATAGGTAAGACATTGGCGTGTCCCTCTCCGAAAGGCGAGTATCCTTTGATAGTCCGCGGACTGTTTGCCGACTTTCCCGACAACACGGTAATGACCCGTGCACAGGCGATTATCTCTTTCTCCAGCATAGCCCAATACACTGGTACGAGGTTGGGCTGGACAAGCGGAGGTAACTTTGAGGCGTATGTCCGCCTCCGTCCCAATGCGGATGCCGATGCGATAAATCGCAGGTTAGAGGCGGTCATACCCAACTATTTTCCTATCGACCATTATGGGCGATATGGAAGCACCGGCATTGACGTGATGATTACTTCGCTGCGCACCTTGCACCTGCAAGACTCCGAAGTGCAGAAGATGCTTCGCATCCTCTCCTTGTTGGGCTTCGTCCTGCTCCTCACGGCAGCATTGAACTATGCGCTGATTTCCGTTTCATCGCTTTCGCGCCGTGCCAAAGCAGTGGGAGTGCACAAATGCAACGGGGCAGGAACCGGTAGCGTCATGGGCATGTTCCTGTGGGAAACGGCGATTGTGGTTGGCATCTCCGTGCTGGCTGTCGTCTATCTCATTTTTAGCTTCAGGGAACAGGTGGAAGAACTGACACAAGTGCCTTTGGAAAGCCTTTTCCAAGGACAGAACTTATGGGCACCTTTGGCGGTGGTGGCTTTGCTGTTTGTCATCGGCGGACTGTTGCCGGGAAGAATCTTTTCGACGATACCCGTCACGCAGGTGTTCCGCCGTTACACCGAAGGAAAGAAGCGGTGGAAATATCCGTTGCTCTTCGTGCAGTTTGGCGGCAGTGCTTTTCTGGTGGGTCTGCT